>CALMNP010000239.1 GCA_937868875.1 uncultured Bacillota bacterium
TGGTCCCGGCCCTGCGAGCGGCCCGCCTGGACCCCATTGAGGCCTTGCGCGACCGGTAGACGAAGGCCGCCTGGCCAGGAAAGGGAGAAAGACATTGCAGCCCATGGTTGAGGCTCTGGACGTACACAAGGTCTATCGAACCGGGCAGCGGCCCTTCCCGGCGCTGCGCGGCGTGACCTTTACGCTCCAGCCCGGCGAGTTCGTCTCCGTCATGGGGCGCTCGGGCAGCGGCAAGTCGACCCTGCTGCACATCCTGGGCTGCCTGGACCGGCCCACCTCCGGTCAGGTGCGCCTGGGCGGCATGGAGGTCTCCCGCCTTCCGGCCCGCGAGCTTCCGGCTCTCCGCCGCAGCAAGATCGGCTTCGTCTTCCAGCACCACAACCTGCTGCCGTCCCTGACGGCCCTGGGGAATGTGATGCTGCCGCTGCGCTACAGCCGCATATCGACGAGGGAGGCGCAGAACCGAGCCCTGGCCCTGCTGGAGGAGGTCGGCCTGGCCGACCGCGCCGGTCACCGACCGGCGGAGCTGTCCGGCGGCGAGCAGCAGCGGGTGGCCCTGGCCCGCGCCCTGGTCAACGAGCCGGAACTGCTCCTCGCCGACGAGCCCACCGGAGAACTGGATTCGCAGACGGCCCGCCACATTGTCGGGGTGATGCGGCGCCTCAATCGGAGCCGCGGTCAGACGTTCCTGCTCGTGACCCACGACCCGACCGTCGGCGAGGCGGCGGACCGGGTCGTCGAAATGCTGGACGGGCGGATCGTCGGACCGAAGGCCGCAGTCCAAGGGGGCGAACGCCCTGCCCATGGCCTGGAACCGTGAGGAAACCCGGCGCCTGTCGCCGGGTTTCTCTTTTTGTGTCGGTGAGGCAAGTCGAATACGCGGAGTCAAGGGGGCATATCTCATCCTTAAGGCCGTCCGGCTGCATCCGGCGCCTGCGGCGGGAGTGGCGTCATGCACGAAGTGAGCCTGGTCTTCGGCATCCGGGCGGCCGTGGAGAAGGCAGCACGGGTTTACGGGCTGAGCCGGGTGTTCAAGATCAAGCTGGTGGTAGGCCAGGACTTGATGGTCCTGCCCGAAGCCATGGCCTTCGCCTTTGAGCATCTCAAACGCGCCCCGCTGACGCCCGATGCGGTCCTGGAGATCGAAGTGCGTCCGGGGCGGGACCTCCTCGTCGAGAACTTCGAGGGAGAGCCATAACGTGAAGGTCAAACTGGGATACCCGGTGCTTCAGGCCAACCAGGCCATCGCCGACAGGAACCGGGAGGCGTTCCAACGCCATTTCCTGCTGGTGCTCAACCTCATGAGCTCGCCCGGAGCGGGCAAGACCACCTTCCTGGAGCGGTGGATTCGGTTGGCGGAGGACCGGCTGCGCCTCGGCGTGATTGAGGGCGACGTGGCCACCACGCTCGACGCCGAGCGCATCGCCGCCTGCGGGACGGAGGTCGTTCAGATCAATACCCACGGCGCCTGCCACCTGGACGCCGGTATGATCGCCCGCACCCTGGGCCACTTTGACCTGGCGCGCCTGGACTGCCTCGTCATCGAAAACGTCGGCAACCTGGTCTGCCCGGCCGACTTTGACCTGGGAGAGACCCTGCGCGTCACGCTGCTGAGCACCACGGAGGGGGCGGATAAGCCGGAGAAATACCCGGCTGCCTTCCGGCACGCGGATGCGGTGTTGCTCACGAAAACGGACCTCCTGCCCTATGTGCCGTTCGATCTCACGCGTTTCCATGGGACCCTGAGCAGGCTGAATCCGGACGCGCCGGTCTTCCAGATCTGCGCCCTGACCGGGGAGGGCATGGAGCAGTGGACCCAGTGGCTTCTGAGCAGACGGGAGCGCTAGAGAGGCGCCGGTTGCAGGTCACAGGGATCGTGCAGGGTGTGGGCTTCCGGCCGCTCGTCTTCCGCCTGGCCCACGAGCACCAGCTCAGGGGGTACGTCTGCAACCAGCGCGGTCATGTCACCATCGAGGTGGAGGGCCGACCCGTGCAGGTGGCCCGGTTCCGCCATGACCTGGTAACGCGGGCGGAGGCCCCGGCCCGAATTGACGGACTGGAGGAGAGCAGCCTTCCCCCTGCCGGCTACCTCGACTTCACCATCCGTAAAAGTGGAGGGATGGGCCACTCCAGGCCGGCGTTCCCACCGGACCTGGCCGTTTGCCCGACATGCCTCGCCGACATCTCCGACCCAGACTCGCGCTACGCCGGCTACCCCTTCACCAGCTGCACGTACTGCGGTCCGCGGTACGCCGTGATCCGATCCCTCCCCTACGACCGCCCGGCCACGACGATGACGCCGTTTCCCCTGTGCGAGTCCTGCCGGACGGAATATGAGGACCCGTTTAGCCGGCGCTTCCACGCTCAGACCATCGCCTGTCCCGCCTGCGGCCCCAGGCCCGAGGTCTGGTCGGACCGGAGCACCAGGATGGCTGGAGACTGGCGTTTGATCTGCCGGCAGGCCTTACAGTCCGGCCGGATCGTCGCCGTCAAGGGGATTGGTGGCTTTCACCTGATCTGCGACGCCGCCCGGGAAGAGGCCGTGGAGCGCCTGCGCCGGTTGAAACGACGACCCCGCAAGCCCCTTGCGGTCATGGTCCGGGACATGGAAACGGCGGAACGCTACTTTGAACTTACCGCCGTTGAGCGGGAGGCCCTGCAGGACAGGCGGGCGCCCATCGTCCTGTTGAAACCGCACGCGGCCCTGGCCGAACTCCTGCCGATGAACAGCCTGGCGCCCGGATACCAGCGCCTGGGCGTCATGCTGGCCTACTCCCCCCTCCACCATCTTCTCTTTTCGGACGCGTTGCGCTTCCTGGTCGCCACCAGCGGCAACGCCAGCGGCTTCCCCATCGCCCGAACCAACGACGAGGCCCTGACACAACTGGAAGGAATCGCCGACCTGTTCTTGCTTCACGACCGGGAGATCGTGGTCCGGGTGGAGGACTCCGTCTGCCAGTCGGTGGGGGACACGGTGCGCCTCAGCCGCCGATCCCGGGGCTACGTCCCCGAAACCATTCCCGTGCCGCTGCCTCCGTCCCCGAGAAAGGACGCGCCGGTCGTGCTGGCCGCGGGGGCCGAACAGCAGAACACCTTCTGCCTGCTGCGGGAGAACCAGGCCACGCTCAGCCAGTACTTCGGCGACATGGACAGCGCCGAGCACCTCGCTAACTGGCGGGAGGGGGTCAGGCACCTCACGGGCCTGTTCGGGGCAGAGCCCGGGGTCGTCGCCTACGATCCACATCCGGGATACCTTGTCTCGCAAGAGGCTAACCGTCTCTTCGCCGGCAGGCAACTGTCTCCTGTCCACCATCACCACGCACACATGGCGGCCTGCATGGCCGAGCACGGACTGACCGGGCCGGTCATCGGCTGCATTCTGGACGGCACCGGGTTCGGCAAGGACGGTACCCTGTGGGGATTTGAGATACTGACCGGCGACTACCTGGACTTCGAGCGGGTGGTTCACCTGAAGCCCCTGACCCTGCCGGGAGGAGAGGCGGCCATCCGCCAGCCATGGCTCATGGCGGTGTCGCTTTACTACGACGCTGTGGCGGACATGGCCCGGACAGTGTCCTGGGCGCAGGAGCGGTTCCCCCACTATAAGGCGAGACTCCCTCTGGTTCTGGCGCAGTTGGACGGCAGGATTCCCACCCCCACGGCCAGCAGTGCCGGGAGGCTGTTCGACGCCGTGTCGGCGTTGTTGGGTCTCTGCACCGTCGCCACATACGAGGGTGAGGCGGCCATTCTGCTGGGGGAGCAGGCCGAGGTGAGCCAGGAGGAGGAGGCGGCGGGCCCGCGTCCGCCGGAAGCCGGGGCCTATCCCATCGTCATCAGCGGCGGTGAACTGCAGACCAGGCCTCTGGTGGAGGGGCTCCTGGAAGACGTCCGGCTGTCCTTGCCGGTGCCCGCCATCGCCCGGAAGTTCCACCGCGCCGTGGCCGGGATGGTCTGCCGGGGTGCCCTCCAAGCCCGCGAGCGCACCGGTCTGCAGACGGTTGTCCTGGGTGGCGGCGTCTGGCACAACCGCTACCTGCTGTCCGTCACCACCCGGCTTCTCGTTCACAGCGGTTTCCGCGTCTACGCCCCCGAGCAGGTCCCGGCCGGCGACGGCGGGATCGCCCTGGGGCAGGCCGTATCCGCCCTCTGGAGGTGGCATCGGAATGTGTCTGGCGGTGCCGGCGAAGGTGCTTGAGGTCGACCCCACCCGACTGCGGGCCAGGGTCGACTACCTGGGGAGTCAGACGGTGGTGGGCATCGCCCTGGTGGGAGGTGTGCAGACCGGGCAATTTGTGCTGGTCCACGTGGGTGAGGCCGTGCAGGTAATGGATGAGGAGCAGGCCAGGGATGGTCTCGCCCTGTGGAGGGAGTGGCTTGACGACAGTGAACCTGCTGGCCTACCGTGACCCGGAACTGTTCGCGAGGCTCCTCCGCCGGATCATACCGGCGCTGGAGGAGCAGGTGCAAAAGCTGGGGCGCAGAGTCCGAATCATGGAGGTCTGCGGCACCCACACCGTCTCCTTCTCCCGCACCGGCGTGCGGCAGGTCCTGGCGGATTTCGTGGAACTGATCAGCGGGCCGGGCTGTCCGGTCTGTGTCACGGATCAGTCAGACATCGACCACATGATTGCCTACGCGAAGCGGCCCGGTACCGTCGTGGCCACCTTCGGAGACATGATGCAGGTGCCGGGTTCGGCGGCCAGCCTGCGGAGACAGCGCGCGGAAGGGGCGGACGTGCGAGTCGTCTACTCCCCTTCTCAGGCGGTGGACCTCGCCCTGGAAAACCCGCAGAAGCAGGTTGTGCTCCTGGGCGTCGGCTTTGAGACGACGGCGCCGGGTGTTGCCCTCAGCCTGAAGCGAGCAGCCCGCGACGGAGTCCGCAACTACTTCGTCTACTCCGTCCACAAACTGACGCCGCCGGCCTTGAAGGCGCTCGTGGAGGACCCGGACCACCGGCTGGACGGATTCCTCCTGCCGGGGCACGTGTCCGCCATCATCGGACGCAGGGGCTGGACACTCCTGGAACTCCTGAATCAGCCGGCCGTGATTGGCGGCTTCGAGCCTCTGGATCTGGTGGTCTCCGTCTACCGGCTGGTCCAGGAAATGAAGAGGCCGGTGCGCTTGGTGGTCAACAACTACGGGCGTGTCGTCCGCGAGGATGGCAACCCCGCCGCGCAGAGGCTGCTGGAGGAGACGTTCGAGGCGGCCCCCGCCCGGTGGCGCGGCTTCGGCATGCTGCCGCAGAGCGGGCTGGAGATCAGTGAAACCTACCGGGCCTTCGACGCCAGGGTTGCTCTTCCCGTTGACAGGCCGGTGACGAAAGCCGTCAGGGGTTGCCGCTGTGGAGAGGTCGTGAAGGGCAAGGAGACGCCCCTTCAATGCCGGCTCTTCGGTACGGCCTGCACCCCGGAAAGGCCGCTGGGACCCTGCATGGTCTCGGATGAGGGAACCTGTTCGATTTATTACCAGTACGAACGGTCCCACCACCGGGACCGGCGGGAGGAACCCCATGAGGATTATGCTCTCGCACGGGGATGGCGGCAGCCTGACGCATGAACTGGTGGCACAGGTCTTTCGTCCCGTCTTCGGCGATGAACTCCTGGAGGAGCAGGGCGACGCTGCCGTGGTGCCCTCCCCCTCCGGCCATCTGGCGATCAGTACGGACTCCTTTGTCGTCCAGCCGCTGGAGTTCCCGGGCGGGGACATCGGCACGCTGGCCGTTGCCGGCACGGTCAACGACCTGGCCGTGAGCGGCGCCGTCCCTGAGTACCTCAGCGTGGCGTTTGTGCTGGAGGAAGGGCTGGAGATGGCCCTGCTCAGGCGGATTGCGGCCTCCCTGGCCAGGACCGCGGCTGCGGCAGGGGTGCGCGTCGTGGCCGGGGACACGAAGGTTGTGGAGAGAGGCAAGGGTGACGGCATCTACGTCACCACCACGGGCGTCGGGCGCGTCCCCGAGCCGGGAAGGCTGGGGTTCCACCGGATTCAGCCCGGGGATCACGTGGTGGTCAGCGGTGGGCTGGCCGAGCACGCGGTGGCGGTCCTGTGCGAACGGGCCGGCATTCGCTTCGACCCACCCCTGAGGAGCGACTGCCGTCCCTTGAACCGGATGATTCAGGACCTGCTCGCTCAGTTCCGAGGGGTCCGCTTCCTGCGCGACCCGACCCGCGGCGGCGTGGCCACAACGCTCAAGGAGGTCACGCTTGGCACCGGCCTGGACATCCAGATCGAGGAAGGGCGGCTGCCGGTTCGCCCGGAGGTCGGCGGGGCCCTGGAACTGCTCGGGATGGAGCCCTGGTACCTGGCCAACGAGGGCAAGGTGCTGATCGTCGTGGCGCCGGAGGAAGCCGGGGACGTCACCGCCTTCCTGCGGGAGTACCCGGGCCAGGAACTGGCGGCGGAAATCGGCCGCGTCTCCGCCGGCCACGGAGATCTCTGGCTGAAGACGCCCTACGGAGGCAGGCGCAGCCTGGGCATGCTGTCCGGCGCTCCTCTGCCCCGCATTTGCTGAAGGGGGTGATGACAGTGTGTCAGGGAGGAACCAACTCCGCGGAGATCCAGATAGCCCTGGAGCAGCTTCAGGCTCTGGCCGAGCACGTTCAGCAGGCAATCCACCAATGGCACGACCACCTTGAGCACACCGGATCGGCCTCCAGCGCTCGCCACCTCCAGGAGGCCGCCGGTTGCGCGCTCCAGCTTCGCCGGGCCCTGCAGCAGGCCGGGCGGGCCCTGTCCGGGGACAGTAACGGGGGCCACCCGCGTCCCAGCGTGACGGCCTTTACCCGGCCACACCGCCACTTTTCGCGGGGAATAGGATGACCCTGATCAACGTCAGGGGTGTGGGACCGTGAACGAGAGGGACCTGGTGCGGCGGCAGATTCCAATTGTCCTGGGTGAGATCCAGTTTCTGACCCGGATGCTCTACTCCCTGGCGGACCATCCAGTCAAAAGCCTGGTCCTGCAGGAGCTCTGGAATCAGACTTCCTTCCTGCAGTTCCTCCTGAGCCTGGTCGACCAGCAACTGGCCGCGCCGCCAGCCCCTGCGGCCTTGGCGGCCCTTCCCACCTTCACCCGAGACGAGCTGGCGGCCTTCACCGGCCGGAACGGGAACCCGGCTTATGTGGCCGTGGGCGGCACCGTGTACGACGTCACGGATAATGCGGCATGGTCAGCGGCGACCCACTTCGGGCTGACGGCGGGACGGGACCTGACCCCCGAGTTCGCCTCGTGCCACGCCGCGCAGCAATATATCCTGGGCACGTTGAGGCCTGTGGGGAGGTTGGCATGATCGATCCCAACTACGTGCTGCCGCCCGAAGCGGTCAGCAACGAGGCCGTCGCCAGACGGCTGGTGGAGGATGCAGCGGAACAGATCAGAGCCGGCCGCCTGAAGAAGAAGCGGCTGGTCTGGCTGGAGCTGACCGGCTGCTCCGGCAACATCATTTCGCTCCTGGACGGTTTCCACCCAGACCTCGAGTACCTTGTGACCTCCATGGTGGACCTCGTCTACGAGAACAGCCTCATGGCGGCCGAGGGCGAACGGGCGATGGAACGCCTGATGGGCGTGTTGGACGAGGAGTTCATCCTGGCGGTGGAAGGGGCCGTATCTCTGAAGAACAACGGCCTGTACAACGTCATCGGCCGCTGGCAAGGCGAGCCGCTTACCGCCCTGGCTGCCGCCAGGATGCTGGGGCCCAGGGCGACCCACGTCATCGCGGTGGGGGCCTGCGCCGTGGACGGCGGACCGTCCGCCGCCAGCCCGAACCCGGCCCAGTGCGTGGGTCTGCCTGAGGTGGTCGATCGGCCCATGATCAAGCTGCCGGGATGCCCCTGCCACCCAGATTGGTTTCTGGGCACGCTGGCCCACCTGCTGCTCTACGGAGCCCCCAAACTCGATGACCTGGGGCGCCCTCTTCTCTTCTACGGCCCCACCATCCACGACCGCTGTCCGCGCCGGCCCT
>CALMNP010000240.1 GCA_937868875.1 uncultured Bacillota bacterium
CGTCGGCATGCAGCTTGAGGCCTAGCCCCAACTGGCGGGCGCGGCTGAGGATGCGACGGGTCTCAGTCGGGGAGAACACGCCCTCCTCGCAGAAGACGTCGGCGAATTCAGCGAGACCCTCGGCCGCCACCGCGGGGAGCATGTCGTCCACGAGCAGGTCCACGTAGGCCTGCCGGTGATCGCGGTACTCCATGGGTACCGCGTGAGCCCCGAGGAATGTGGGCACCAGGTCCAGCGGGAGCATCTGCCGCAACCGGCGCACCACCCGCAGCTGCTTCAGCTCCGCCTCCCGGGACAGGCCGTAGCCGCTCTTCACCTCCACCGTGGTGGTGCCCGCCAGCAGGAAGCGGCCCAGCCGCCTGGCCGCCTGTTCCGTCAGCTCCTCCTCGGCAGCGGCCCGGGTCGCGGCCACGGTACTCAGAATGCCGCCGCCGGCGGCGAGAATCTCCAGGTAGCTTGTGCCGCGCAGGCGCTGGGCAAACTCGCCGGCGCGCGAACCGGCGTAGACCAGGTGAGTGTGCGGGTCGACAAAGCCGGGAATAACGGCGCGTCCGCCCGCGTCCAGCCATTGCGTCTCCGGCCCCACCAGCGAGGCCGGCAGCCGATCCGCCTCGCCGACCGCCGCAATGCGGTCTCCCCGAATGGCGACGTAGCCGTTGTCAATGAGGCCCAGGCGCTCCATTCCCGGGCCGCGGGCGGGCTCACGGCTGAACCCGGCCAGGGTGAACACTCGGCCGTGCCTCACCACCAGGTCGGCAAAACCAACCGGGGTTTCGCGGCTACCGGCCATCGGTCAGCCTCCGTTCCAGAAGCTGCGTCTCGTCAAAGGTCCAGAGGCGGAGGTAGTAGCGCGCCGCGGCCAGCAACGCGGCCTCCGGAACCAGCCCCACGATCTCGCTGCCCACCACCGGCACGGCGCAGTGCTCCGCCTCCCGCCGCACGAACTCAAAGACGTGGTGCAGCGACGTATGGGTGAAGTCGGTCATATTCATGCTCACCTGCGAGACGCCTTCGGCCTCCAGGTACAGGCCCAGGGCCTTGCAGTTGACGAACCCCCCCGAAGAGCCTCGCACCGCCTTGGCGATGCGCTTGGCGACGGAGACGTCCTTCGTGCCCAGGTTGACGTTGAAGGCCACCAGGAAGGGGCGGGCGCCTACGGCGGTGGCCCCAGCGGTGGGGTGCAGCCGGGGAGGCCCGAAGTCGGGCTGTCGGTGGGGTTTGGCGATCTCCTCCCGCAGACCCTCGAACTCGCCGCGCCGCACGTCGGCCAGGTTCTTGCGCTCGGGCCTGGTGGCCGCCGCCTCGTAGAGGTAAACGGGGATGGATAGCTCGCTCCCCAGGCGCTCGCCCAGACGGCGGGCTGCGTCCACGGCGTCCTCCATGGTGCAACCCTGCACCGGCACGAAGGGAATGACATCCGTCGCCCCCATGCGGGGATGGTTGCCCTTGTGCTGCGTCAGGTCGATGAGCCGCGAAGCCGCCTCCGCCCCCCGGAAAGCCGCCTCCACCAGGGCGTCCGGCTCACCCGCCAGGGTGACCACGGACCGGTTGTGATCGGCGTCGGACGAGAAGTCCAGCACTCTGGCCTCGGGAACCGCCTGCATGGCGGAGACGATGGCGGCGACAATCTCGGGACGGCGCCCCTCGCTGAAGTTGGGCACGCACTCCATCAACTTGGACACAGTTTCTTCTCCTTTGTTGGGTCCTCTGCCATCTTGGGCCTCGGCCCCAGAGGGCTTGTCCCGGTTTGATCCGAAGCGGCCAGCCCCGTGTCCGGGGCCGGCTTCCCAGGCGCGGCAGCGTTTACGGATTCCGCCAGGAGGGCCGCAGGCGCCGCCCCTGAACGGCCCGATACCTGGTGATGGTGTACCCGCCCGACCCCAGGTCCGCCAGGTACAGGTCGCCGGCCGGGCTCACCCGGGCGTACACAAAGCTCCGCGGCTCGCGGCCTGCGGGCAGCATCTGGTGAGCCAGCAGCCGCCCCTCCGGGTCAAAGACCCGCAGGTTCAGGGTGCCCGTGGCCCACAGGCCCAGGTAGACGCGCCCTTTGCCGTCGACGCCGAGCAGCTCGGCCGGTTGGCGCAGGGCGGCCTCCTCCAGGGGAGGGGCCGTCCAGGACCCGCCCTGCCCGTCTGCCGGCACCTTCTGAATCAGGGCCGCGCCGGGCTCACCCGGCACCGGCAGCAGAAGGTACAGATGGTCGCCGGCGACCGCCAGGCCGCTGGGCAAGGGGCCGCCTCTTCCCGTCTTGGACAGCGAGGCCCGGAAGACCTCCTGCGCCGCCTGTCCGTAGCCGACGACCTTCTTCACCTGATACAGGGCCTCTTCCGGCGTCACCACGGAGAGGCTCCAGAGGACGCCCCGGGAGAGCGGCTGAAGCTGTGCGGCTCGCTCCAGCAGGGCGCCCTGGGTCTCCCCGAACGTCTTCAGTTCGTGGAGCTGGCCGCCTGGCTGCAGGTAGGCCAGCCGCCCCCGAAGGTTGTCAGCCAGCCAGATGCCGCCCTCGCCGTCGACGGTGAGGTCGTCGGCGCCCTGCAGCGAAGCGCCGTTCGCCCCTTGCAGAGGGAGGAGGCCGCTCAGTTTGCCGGTCCTGTCAAACCGCTGCAGGCGCTGGTTCGCCCCGTCCAGGACGTAGACCGTGCCGCCGCCGTCTACGGCGAAGCTGCGCGGGCCGTAGGTCAGGCCGTCGCGCCCAGCCCCCTGGCCGAACTGCCCCTCGCCTGAACCCCAGACTCCTGAAACGGCCGCCCCGGCGGACCGAAAGCTCAGGGGGCGGTCCACGGAGACGCCTGCCCAGAGAGCGACCAGCAGGGCCGCCAGGACCAGGATGGAGACCGCCAGTCTCCCAGATACCGTCACAATGCGCATACGCCCTCCTGTCCTTGCAGCCGCGACAGGAGGGCCGCCGCCTAGAGCATGGGGATGCGGACGCCCCGCTCACGAGCGGTCTTGACGGCCAGGTCGTACCCCGCGTCCACGTGACGCATCACCCCGGTGCCGGGGTCGGTGGTCAGGACGCGCTCCAGTCTCTGGCGTGCATTGTCAGAGCCGTCGGCCACCACCACCATGCCGGCGTGCAGCGAGTAGCCAATGCCCACGCCGCCGCCGTGGTGGACGGAAACCCAGTGAGCCCCTGCCGCGGTGTTCAGCAGGGCGTTGAGGATGGGCCAGTCGGCCACCGCGTCCGAACCGTCCTTCATCCCCTCCGTCTCGCGGTAAGGGGAGGCGACGGAGCCGGCGTCCAGGTGGTCGCGGCCGATGACGATGGGGCCCTTCACCTCGCCCTTCCGGACCATCTCGTTGAAGATGAGTCCCAGGCGGGCGCGCTCGCCGTAGCCCAACCAGGCGATGCGGGCGGGCAGTCCCTGGAACTGGATGCGGCCCCTGGCCAGCCGGATCCACCGGACCAGAGCCTCATTCTGTGGGAATTCCCGCAGCACGGCCTCGTCCGTCTTGTGGATGTCCTCCGGGTCGCCGGACAGGGCCACCCAACGGAAGGGGCCCTTGCCCTCGCAGAAGAGCGGGCGGATGAAGGCCGGCACGAAGCCGGGGAAGTCAAAGGCGTTTTCCAGGCCGCCGATCTTGGCCTGCTGGCGGATGTTATTGCCGTAGTCAAAGACCACGGCGCCGGCCCTGTGCCAGTCCAGCATGGCCTGAACGTGGCTCGCCATGCTGGCCCGAGCCCGGCGGATGTACTCTTCCGGGTTGTCGTGGCGCAGGGCTGCTGCTTCGTCCAGGGTCAGGCCGGCGGGGATGTAGCCGTTCAGCGGGTCATGCGCGGAGGTCTGGTCGGTAACGGCATCGGGCTTCAGGCCCCGGCGCACCATCTCCGGCAGCAGCTCGGACGCGTTCCCCAGCAGGGCCACGGAAAGCGGCTTCTGCTGGTGGCGCGCCTCGGTCACCCAGCGCACGGCCTCGTCCAGTGAGTTGGTCCACCGTTCGCAGTAACCCGTCTGGATGCGCCGCTGGATGCGATGCGGGTCCACCTCCACCGCCAGGACGATGCCCTCGTTCATGGTGATGGCCAGCGGCTGGGCCCCGCCCATGCCGCCCAGGCCGGCGGTGACCACCAGGCGGCCCCTCAGGCTGCCGCCGAAGTGCTGCCGGGCGGCCTCGGCGAAGGTCTCATAAGTGCCCTGCACAATACCCTGGCTGCCGATGTAGATCCAGCTGCCGGCGGTCATCTGGCCGTACATCATGAGACCCTTCTTCTCGAGCTCCCAGAAGTGCTCCCAGGTGCCCCAGTGCGGAACCAGCAGGGAGTTGGCCAGGAGCACGCGCGGGGCCATCTCGTGGGTGCGGAAGACCCCCACCGGCTTGCCGGACTGGACGAGGAGGGTTTCGTCGTCCCTCAGGTCCTGCAGAGTCCTGACGATGGCATCAAAGGCCTGCCAGCTGCGGACGGCCCGGCCGGTGCCGCCGTAGACCACCAGGTCGTCAGGCCGCTCCGCCACCTCCGGGTCCAGATTGTTCATAAGCATGCGCATGGCCGCTTCCTGCGGCCAGCTCCGACAGGTGAGCGAGGTGCCGCGCGGCGCACGAACGGGACGCGCTCCTTCCATGGACTGATCCTCCACTTCTCATGTGATATGCCCGGTCCGGACAGTCAAGAACGTCAGAACAGGGGGCCCAGTTCCTCCTCCACTGCGGTCAGGAGGTCACCCCCCGCCACCAGCCGGGCGGCCGCCTCCATGTCCGGCGACTGCGTGCGGTCGCCGTCCAGAGCCGGCACCTCGCGCCGCAGGCGGCGGTAGGCTGCGGCGGTTCCGCGTCCGAGCGCGGCGGCCCCGCCCGGAGGCGCCACCAGGTCCAGGGCCTGGCAGGCGCACAGCAGTTCCACCCCCAGGACGCGCACCGCGTTGTCCACAATCCGGCGCGCCTTGCGGGCGGCGATGGCCCCCATGCTCACGTGGTCCTCCTGGCCGGCCGAGGTGGGGATGGAGTCGACGCTGGCCGGGTGGGCCAGCACCTTGTTCTCCGACACCAGGGCAGCTGCGGTGTACTGCAGGATCATGAGGCCGGAGTGAAGGCCGCCGTGGCGGGTGAGGAAGGCGGGCAGGCCGGAGAGGTGGGGGTTCACCAGGCGCTCCGTACGGCGTTCACTGATGCTGGCCCACTCGGCCGCGGCGATGCCCAGATAGTCCAGGGCCAGGGCCACCGGCTGTCCGTGGAAGTTCCCGCCGGAGACCACGTCTGCGTCCCACACGGCCCAGGGGTCCGGACCAGGGCCGGGTGCTCCCTCCAGGCCCTCCGGAGGAAAGATGAGCGGATTGTCGGTGGCGGCGTTCATTTCCCGGAGGACAACGGAGCCCACGTGCTCCAGGGCATCGCGGGAGGCGCCGTGCACCTGGGGCACGCAGCGCAGGGAGTAGGCGTCCTGCACCCGCAGCTCCCCCGGCCGGGTGACGTTGCCGCTGCCCTCCAGCAGCCGCCGCAGGTTGGAGGCGGCCACGCCCTGGCCGGGGTGGGGCCGCACGGCCTCCAGGCGCGGGTCGAAGGCGGCGCCGATGCCGCGCAAGGCTTCCACCGTCAGGGCTGCGACGACGTCAGCGGTCCCCGCCAGCACCTGCGCGTCGTGCACCGCCAGGGCGCCCACGGCGGTCAGGACCTGGGTGCCGTTGATGAGGGCCAATCCCTCCTTGGCCGTCAGCCGCAGCGGGGCGAGGCCGGCGCGCCGCAGGGCTTCGTGACCGGAAAGCCGCTCTCCCGCCTGTCCCGGCCCGGGGGCGAATTCCGCCTCACCCAGACCGATCAGGACGAGGGCCATGTGCGCCAGGGGAGCCAGGTCGCCGCTGGCCCCCAGTGAGCCCTGGGACGGGATCAAGGGGTGAACCCCCCGGTTAAGCATCGCCAGCAGCAGGTTCACAGTCTCCGGCCGGACGCCGGAGAACCCCTTGGCCAGGGTGTTGGCGCGCAGCAGCATGGCCGCCCGCACCGCGTCCCTGGGAAGCAGGGGTCCCACGCCCGCCGCGTGGCTCATGATCAGATTGGCCTGCAGTTCTTCGGTCTCCTGCCGGGATATGGCGATCTCGCTGAACTTGCCGAAGCCCGTGGTGATGCCGTAGACCGGACGCTCTTCGGCCACAATGCGGTCGACCAGGCCACGGGCCTGCCGCAGGCGCTCCAGGGCCTTGGGCGCCAGGTCGACGTCGGGCCAGGCGTCGCCGCCGGGTACGCCCCGGGCCACTCGGGCTAGATCGTTCAGGGTCAGTCGTTCGCCGTCGATGACAAAGGTCATGTGGCTCATGCTCGCCTCCTGGGCTGCGGGGTCTCCCGCTGTGGGCAATCCTTTAAAGTGCAAAAGGGGCTGGACCATTGAAGGTCCAGCCCCTTGACGGGCTCTCGCTGACGGCTGTGAAGGGTCCGGTTGACTGGGCGATGGCGGTGGCAGGCCGCCCGTCCGTGAGGGCCGGCATGGCCCCCGACTGCTGCTCGCATGGGCAGCTTCCTCTCTTGACCGCCGTATCCGTGCCTCCACGATACCAGACCCAAAAGGTTCTGACAATAGCCGTTTCGCAGGCGAGGCCTGATCAGGCACGGGCTCCGCCCGCCTGCTCCGGCCGTCGGAAGCCACGTCCAAGACGGGCCGTCAGCGGCCGGTGGCTGCCGTCCAACACCACGGTCAGTGTAAACACCGGCCGGTCGCGGAAGAGAAAACGCAGGTCCCCCCAGGTTACGTAAATGGCGTTCCCGTCCCGACGCGTCTCCGCATAAGGGTGGCGGGCAAAGGCCAGGAAGGTCCTGGCGGCGGGATGCTGCCGCGCTGCAGTGACGACCTCGTCCTCGCCCCTTCGCTCGAAGGCACGGCTGATGTGCCAGTGATCGCCCGGAACGCGGACGGTCCCCACCAGGTAGCGCTCGGGCGTCTCCACCAGCAGGTACCAGGTCAGGAGGCCCACGAGTCCCGGCATGATGGAGATGGCCGTCGGTTTCTCTCCGGCGAACCGGGCCCAGGCCGCCCGCACCAACCGGGCGTGAAGGACGTAGCGCAGCCCCAGGTAGGCCAGGAACAGAAGCAGGGCCGTGGCAAAGGCGCCCACCCGCTGCTGGGGATGGGT
>CALMNP010000241.1 GCA_937868875.1 uncultured Bacillota bacterium
CACCTGCCCCATGTGGCGGGCCTGCTCGCCCATCCGCGGCGTCTGCAATATCGAGGACCTCAAGGGCGACGACCCGCTGGGGTTGCCTCTGCACATGCCGGCCGACTAGGCAGACCGGGGGCGTTTTCACAGGTCTGTTTTCAGGGGTATGATAGAAGGGCACTGATCCGGCCCGGATGCCGGGGACCAACGCTCCTCAGGCCGGGCCGCGAAGATGGAGGTTCATGTCTGGATGAGCGAAACGCAGCAAGAGAGAGCCGGGGCCTTCGACGTGGCGGTGATCGGCGGGGGACCGGCAGGCCTCTTTGCCACCTTCTACGCCGGACTGCGCGGCATGCGGGCGGTGGTCATCGACGCCGCCCCGCAACTGGGCGGTCAGGTGGCCGCCCTGTACCCGGAGAAGTGGATTTACGACGTGGGCGGCTTCGCCCGCGTGCGCGGCCAGGAACTGGTGCGCCAGATGGTGGAGCAGGCTAAGCGATTTGACCCGGAGATCCGCCTGGAGACCCGGGTGACGACTGTGGAAGGGGGGCCCGAGAAGGGAGAGCGGGCGGGGAACGGCAGCCCGCTGTTTCGGCTCCGCCTCTCCTCGGGCGAATCCCTGCAGGCCCGCGGTGTCATCGTGGCCGCCGGCGTCGGCGGCTTCCAGCCCAGGCGGCTGCCGGCTCCCGGCCTCGGCCGGTGGGAGGGCCGCGGCCTGACGTACTTCGTGCGCAGCCTGGAGGATATGCGGGGCAAGCGGGTGGTGGTGGTCGGCGGCGGCGACACCGCCGTGGATTGGGCTTTGATGCTGGTCGACGTGGCCTCGGAGGTCACCCTGGTGCACCGGCGCAACGAATTCCGGGCCCTGGAGGAGAGCGTGGAGAACCTGCGCCGGAGCCCGGTCCAGCTCAAGCTCTCGGCCGAGGTGGTGGCGGCCGCGGGTGAGGACCACCTGGAGCGTGTCAGCATCCGCTTCGCCAGCGGCGAAACCGAGGACATGCCCACGGACGTGCTTCTTGGCTGCCTGGGATTTCAGGCGGACCTGGGACCCATCGCCGAGTGGGGGCTGGACATGGAGAAGAACACCATTCGCACGGACCACATGGGCCGGACATCCCGCCCCGGCATCTACGCCGTGGGCGATATCGCCACCTACGAGGGCAAGCTGAAGCTCATCGCCACCGGCTTCTCGGAAGCCGCCATGGCGGTGGCGCACTTGAAGACGGTGCTGGAGCCCAAGGCGTCCCTGCAGCCCGCCCACAGCAGCAGCCTGAAGCTGGCGTAGATATCGTCCGGGTCAAAGGGAATCACCCCGCCGCCGTAGAACCATGAGAGCAGACGGGGTGATTTTCTTCATGCTCCGGGACGAACTCAAGTGGGAAATCGTTGGTATAGCGCTCATTGCAGTGGCCATCCTGGTGGTGGCCACCCTGTACTTCGGCAGCGGCGGCCTCGTTGGCACTCTGGCGGTGGAGGGACTCCGCTGGGGCTTCGGCGATGGCGCCTGGGTGCTGCCCCTGGTCATCGCCTGGTTCGGCGGCTGGATTGTCTGGAACCGCCGGCACGTGACCCTGACGCCGCGGCTGGTCGGCGTCTTTCTGTTGTTCCTGTCCCTGCAGGCCACCATGCACCTGGCCATGCTCCCGCCCGACGGCCTGCTGGCCGAGGGCTTCAAGGCGGCCGGCGGCGCGCTGGGTGCCGGCCTCGCCTGGCTGCTGTTCAAGGGCTTCGGCCCCATCGGCCAGTGGGTGGTACTGGCGGCGGTCGGCGCGGTGGCCCTGATCATGGCCGCCGATCGCTCCATGCAGAGCGTGCTCATCTGGACCAGGGAAAAGCTGGTTGCCCTCGCCGGCGGCCTCTGGCGCCGCCTGGTGGGCTTCGTTACCGTGCCCGTGGCGGAAGAAGCCGCGGCCGCGGAGGAGGAGGCCCTGGAGGAAGAGGAGGAACTCGCCGAAGACGAGTCAGAGCCGGAGGGCGAGTTTGACGAGGACGAGGAAGTGCAGCCCATCATCCATCGCCCCTACGTGGAGGCCTCCACGGCCATCAACGAGGGGCCGGTGAAGAAGGGCCGCGGCAAGGGTTCCAGAGCCGACAGCAAGAAGCAGCCCGACAACGTGCGTCCTCTCTTTGGCCGCCGCGGCAAGAAGCAGTCGGTGGAAGAGCCGGAGGAGGAGGACGCGGAAGAGGTGGAGGCGGAGGAGGACGAAGAGGAGGAGCGCGTACCCTACGAGCTTCCTCCCACCACGCTCCTCCTGGTCCCGCCCAAGGCCAAGAACCAGTCCGCCAGGGACCTTCAGGAGCGGGGCAGGCTTCTGGAGAAGACCCTGGAGACGTTCGGCGTCAAGGCCACCGTCACCGAGATCCACCCCGGCCCCACGGTCACGCGGTTTGAGCTGGCCCCGGCGGCGGGGGTGCGGGTCAACCGCATCACCTCCCTGGCCGACGACCTGGCCCTGGCCCTGGCGGCCCGGGACATCCGCATTGAGGCGCCCATCCCCGGCAAGTCGGCGGTGGGCATCGAGGTGCCCAACCGCGAGACCTCGCCGGTCATCCTGCGCGACGTGGTGGAGAGCCAGGACTTCCAGAACAACGGCAGCAAGGTGGCCGTGGCCTTCGGCAAGGACATCGCCGGCCGGCCGGTCATCCACGCCCTGGACCGCATGCCCCACGTGCTCATCGCCGGCTCCACCGGCTCGGGCAAGTCCGTCTGCATCAACTCCCTCATCTGCAGCCTGCTGCTCAAGGCCAGGCCGGACGAGGTCAAGCTGATGATGATCGACCCCAAGATGGTCGAGTTGGTGGGCTATAACGGCATCCCCCACCTCATCGCCCCGGTGGTGACCGATCCCAAGAAGGCGGCCGGCTTCCTGCGCTGGGCGGTCAAGGAGATGGAGTCTCGCTACGAGGCCTTCGCCGCCGCCGGCGTCCGCGACATCACCCGCTACAACCAGCTCAAGGCCGAGCAGCGCGGCGAACTGCCGCCGGAGAAGGGCGGCCGCCCGGCCCTGCCGTTCATCGTCGTCATCGTGGATGAACTGGCCGACCTGATGATGGTCGCCCCGGTGGACGTGGAAGACGCCATCTGCCGTCTGGCTCAGATGGCCCGCGCCGCCGGCATCCACCTGGTGGTGGCCACGCAGCGCCCCAGCGTTGACGTCATCACCGGCCTGATCAAGGCCAACATCCCCTCGCGCATCGCCTTCACCGTCGCCTCGCAGGTGGACTCGCGCACCATCCTGGACCAGGGCGGCGCCGAGAAGCTTCTGGGCAAGGGCGACATGCTCTTCTTCCCCGTGGGCGCCTCCAAGCCGCTGCGGGCCCAGGGCGCCTTCGTCTCAGAGAAGGAAGTGGAGGCCCTGGTGAGCTTCGCCAAGGCCCAGGGCGAGCCCGAGCACGTGGCGCAGCCCCTGGACCTGGAGGGCGGCGACGGCGGCGGCCGGGGCGGCAAGGGCCGCGGCGGCAACGCCAAGGAAGGGGCCATGGACGAACTGTTGCCCAAGGCGGTGCAGATCGTCATCGAGCACGGCCAGGCCTCGGTCTCCATCCTACAGCGCCGCCTGCGCATCAACTACAACCGGGCCGTCCGCCTGATCGACGACATGGAGGCCCAGGGGCTCATTGGCCCCCACCGCGGCAGTAAGCCGCGGGACGTGTTGGTCTCCATGGCCGACCTGGAGAGGCTGTTCGGCCACCGTGGCGGCGCGGATGAGGGCGGCGAAGAGGAAGAGTACGAGGAAGACGAGGACGAGTAGCGGCTGCTGACCGCGGTCTCGGTGGGGGGAATCTCCATGGGTCTCTGGGACCTGTTCCAGCAGGGCCAGATCAACGGGCTTGACGACCAGGTGCAGGCCCTGGTCGAGCAGGTGACACGCCTGAGCGAGGCCAACCTGGAGCTGACGCGGCAGGTGAAGGACCTATCCGACCGCGTTGCGGAGCTGGAGCGCACCCGGCCGGTCTCGTTCGAGCCATGAAAACCCCTCCTGACTGCGGGCGCAAGGCCCCGAAGATATTGCGTTGACACGCATCTTTGGAAGTGATATCCTACGGCCGTCAGATGAAATTCCTCGTTAGGGCGAGGCTCCTGCACAGGAGAAAAGCTGCTGCCCAGAAATGTCGAGAGACGCCGATGGGTGGAACAGGCTTAACCGGCTTAAGGTGTAGCCTAACGCAGCTGAGGGAAAGTCCTCTATGCCGTGCAGTGCCGAAGCTCGGACGTGGGGGGGTTCTCTCGTTAATCTTCCCCCACGGGAAGATTTTTTGTTTGCCTCCGCGCAGGCAACGCCTGGTGAAAGGAGGTGGCCGCGGTGCGCCGCACGCACTCCTGGGCCGTCAGCGCCGTCTTTGCCCTGATTTTGACTGCGTTCCTTTATTCCGCCTATCGCGGCCACGCCATCGCCGAGGCCGCCTCCGCCTCCGTGTCGGTGGACCCGGCCGTCCTGCCCTATTATGCTTTCCGCTCGTTCCTGCGGATGCTGGCGGCCTACCTACTGTCCCTGACCTTTGCCCTGGTCTATGGCACGGCTGCCGGCCTGTCCAAACGCCTGGAACGGGTGCTTCTGCCCATCCTGGATATCCTGCAGTCGGTGCCGATTCTCGGCTTCTTCCCGGCCGCGGTCTACTTCTTCGTCACCCTCTTCCAGGGTCGGACGGCGGGCGTCGAGATGGCCTCCGTCTTTCTGATCTTCACCAGTCAGGCCTGGAACATGGCCTTCGGCGTCTACGAGTCCGTGACCACAGTCCCCAGGTTCCTGGGCGAGGCTCTGGAGGCCTACGGCGTCCGCGGCTGGCTCAAGTACCTGCGGCTCTATCTGCCGGCCTCCATCCCCAAGCTGGTCTACAACAGCGTGGTGTCCTGGGCCAACGGCTGGTACTTCCTGAGCCCGGCCGAGGTCATCGGCACCGGCCTGCTGCTGCCCGGCCTGGGCAGTTTCGCCAGCGCCGCCGCGCAGCAGGGGCTCCTCGGTCGCACCATGGCGGCGATTGGCACCCTGGTGGCGGTGGTGGTGGCCATGAACGTCTTCATCTGGCGCCCCCTCTCCCAGTGGGCGGGGCGGTTCAGGTACGAGTTCTCCCCCGGCGGCGGCAGGGAGCCGGAGTCCTTCGCCTATGAGCTGTGGCGGGGGTCGCGGGCCTTCAACTCTATCCGGCGCCTCTTCACGCGGGTATTTGACCGGATGTTCATCGCTCTGCTCTCGCTAGGCACCGCTGCGCGCCGGCTGCGTCAGGGCAAGAGCGGGCGGGGCCTGACCGCTCTGCGCTGGGTCGCCAACGTTCTGCTGCTGGCCACGGCGGTCTACGTGGCGGTGGTCGGGGCGCGGTCCCTGGTCACAGTGTTCGCCCACCCGCTGCCGGCGGAGAGCGCCCGGATTCCGCTGGGGCTGCTGGCCTCCTCGCTCCGGCTGACGGCCGCCTTCCTCATCTCCGCCGCCTGGACCATTCCGGCGGCGGTGGCCCTGGGCCACAACGACCGGCTCTACCAGCTGGTTACGCCGGTGCTGGAGACGCTGGCGGCCGTGCCGGCCACGGCCCTCTTCCCGGTCATCGTGTTCTTCCTGGCGACGCGGCCCGGCGGCATGAACCTGGCCTCCATCCTGCTGTTGCTGACGGGCATGCAGTGGTACCTGCTGTTCAACGCCATCGCCGGGGTGCGCGCCATCCCCCGCGACTTAAGGGAAGCAGCCCGGTCCTTCGGGCTGCACGGCTGGCTCTACTGGAAGCGGGTGGTGCTGCCGGCCATCGTGCCCTCGGTCATCACCGGCAGCATCACCGCCCTGGGCGGCGGCTGGAACGCCCTCATTGTCTCCGAATACGTGGCCTACAAGGGGAGCGTGCTCTCCGCCTTCGGCATCGGCTACCTGCTGGACCGGGCGGTCTACGAGTCGCAGAACTTCCAGATGATCTGGCTGTCACTGGCCGCCATGGTCCTGGTGATCTTCCTGCTCAACCGCTTCTTCTGGCGCCGGCTCTACGACCGCGCCGTCATTCACTTCCGCTTCGACGAATAGGCCCGGGCAAGCACCCGGCCGGAAAGGGGGCAAGGCACATGGCCCTGCTGGACATCACTGGCGTCTACAAGACCTACACAGATAACAACCGTTCCATCACGGTGCTGGAGGACATCAGCTTCTCCGTCGAGCCGGGTGAGTTCGTCTGCCTGGTGGGTCCCTCCGGGTCCGGCAAGAGCACCTTGCTGCGCATGATCGCCGGCCTGGACCAGGCCACGCGGGGCAGCATCCTCTACGGGGGGCGGCCCGTGACCGAGGCCACCGATCACATTGCCGTGGTCTTCCAGTCCTTCGCCCTCCTGCCCTGGCTGACCGTCAGCGGCAACGTGGAGCTGGGGCTGGAAGCCCGCGGCGTGCCGAAGCAGGAGCGTCAGCGCCGGGCCAATCGATTCATCGACAAGGTGGGCCTGGACGGTTTCGAAGAGGCCTACCCGCGCGAGTTGTCCGGCGGCATGAAGCAGCGGGTGGGTATCGCCAGGGCCCTCACGGTCGAGCCCGAACTGCTCCTCATGGATGAGCCCTTCTCCGCCCTGGATGCCCTGACGGCCCAGAACCTCCGCGAGGAGGTGCTCACCCTGTGGCGGGACGAGACCCTCCCGGTAGACTCCGTGGTCATGGTGACCCACGGTATCGAGGAGGCGGTCCTCATGGCCGACCGCATCCTGGTCATGTCGGCGCGTCCGGGGCGCATCAAGGCCGACGTCCCGGTGGACCTGCCCCGCCCCAGAAACCCCAAGGACGAGGCTTTCAGCCGCTTCACAGACAGGATTTACTCGCTCGTCCTGTGATCATAGTGTATAATGGGGAGCGCCACGGCACCCGAAGGAGGGAACCTGGGTAGATGGACATAGTGCCCCTGCCTAGAGCGGGCATTGGCACCGTCATCGGGCTCATGGAGATCCTGGACGACGCAGGCGGCAAGGACGATGTCTTCCGTCTGGTCAAGGAACTGCAGATGGAACTGGACGACATCCTGCCCGTCATCGAAGCGGGAAAGCTGATGGGCTTTCTTCAGGTGACGGACGGCGATCTGGTGCTGACCGGGGTCGGCCGGACCTTGCTGCGATCGGACATCAACCAACGCAAGGACCTGCTTTGGGACCAACTGCTGAAGATCAAGGTGTTCCAGGAGGTCGTCGAGATCCTCAAGTCGCGCCAGCGGCTGTCGGTCAGGCGGGACGTGTTTGTGGACCTCTTCGAGGAGAAGATGTCCGATGAGGACGCGGCCCAACTGCTCAAGACCATGGTGGACTGGGGCCGTTACGCCGAGCTGATCGGCTACGACCCGGAGGAAGAGGTCATTTACCTGGACAC
>CALMNP010000242.1 GCA_937868875.1 uncultured Bacillota bacterium
CCCTGCACCTGGACCTGGAGATCGTCGAGCGGCACCGCCATGACTACGACCTCTTTCCGGACGCCGGCCGCACCGTGCCCTTCGGCAGCGGCGCCACCTTCTTCTGGAACTACCTCGACCTGCAGGTGCGGAACCCCCATCCGTTCCCCACCCGACTGCGCCTGTGGCTCACCGATACCGAGCTAGTGGGCGAGGCCTACGCGCCCCAGCCCCTTCCCTACGGCGTGCGGGTGGTGGAGACGGACCACCGGTTCTACCGGGCGGGCGGCGCCGTCTGGCGCGAGAACCGGCTCTGGCGGGAGGCGGTGGAGGCCGGCTCCGGGCGCGTCCTGCGGCGCGAACTGGTGGCGGAGAACCGGTGCCGCGTCCTGTACCCGGTGCCGGAGGAGGTCCTGGCCCAGTCGCCCCGGCAGCAGGGAGACTCCCAGACCGTGCAAGTCGCGTCGGCACGGCAGCCCGGGGTCCGGCAAGCGTGAACTGACGAAGGGCCCCGTCCGCGCGGACGGGGCCCTGACGATAGGAGGCTACTTGGCGCTATAGGTGCCGTCTTCCCACTTGCGCATCTTCTGCTCCAGCTTCTTCAGCATGCCGGGGCCGAAGGTGGCGATGATGCCCTGACGGAAGCTCTCGTAGTCATCGTACCCATACTGTTTGGCCATGGCGATTTCCAGGGCCTTGCGATCGTGGCCGTCCACGTGCCATCCCTCCGGGCTTAGTGTGCCCGGCCGTTACCAGATATACCATTGGCCAGGGAGCACCACGGGCTGCTGGTACTTTACGCGCCTCCACCCAGTCAAGACCACAACAAGCGCACCTAGCGGTGGTGTGCACATTCGTTGGAAGGGACGCATTACGCATGTGTTGTGGGAACATGCGGAAAAATAAACCAAAAACTGGGCTTGCCTTTCCATAGGGAGTGTACAAGAAATGTACCTGCAGGGTCAGCGGATAAGGCAAAAGGGAGGAGGGCGTGTGGTGAAGCTTCGCTGTGTGCTTGGAAAGTCGGCCGAAATGTATTGGGCTGAGTGCCTCGAACTTGGGCTTCGGGCGGAGGCGAGTAATGCCAAGCAATGCCGCCGGCGTCTCAGCGAAGCCATCGATGCTCACCTCAAGACCGTCATCGAATCTCAAGGTATGACGGTGGCCATAAGGCCTGTTTCTGGGTACTGGTACCGCAAATGGCTCTGGGAGTTTCACGTCTGGCGACACAATCGCAAGCACCATAAGAATAACAATGATTCTACCTTCAGCTTCACCCGGAGGATCCCGGAGTCGTTGGGCTTTGGGCTGGGCTAGAGGGCGGCGGCCGCCAAGCTCCCTGCACTGGCGCGACCTTATCCGAATCCTGGAGCAGCTCGGGGCTGAATATCTGGGGGACAAAGGGGATCATAAGAGGTACCGCCTCGTGTGGGAGGGCAGGGCTTACCCCATCACGGTACCGACGTACAAGGACATCTCCGGTGACCTCCTGGCCTCGATTATTCATCAGTCAGGTGTACCCAAGAGGGC
>CALMNP010000243.1 GCA_937868875.1 uncultured Bacillota bacterium
GCCCTGACCCTCATCCCCGGTATGGACATGATCAAGGAAGAGTGGACGCGCCCGAGCCTCTCTCTCTTCCTGCCGCGTGGGTTCGCCACGTTGGCCATCGACGGGCCGGGGCAGGGGGAAAGCCTCTTGCACGGCCTCAAGGTGACCCTCACCAACTACGACGATGCCGGCCGCGCCGCCTACGAGTTTTTGGCCGCCCAGCCGGAGATTGATCCCGAGGGTATCGCTCTGCTGGGCGTCTCCATGGGCTCCTACTGGGGGTGCCGCATCGCCGCCGCCGAGCCGCGGCTGGCCTGCGCCGCCACGGGCCTCGCCTGCTACGGCAGAAAGCACATCATCTTCCGCCAGGCCCAGCCCAACTTTCGCGCCAACTTCATGTACATGTCCGGCGTCGAGGACGACGGCGAGTTCGACCGCATGGCCGACGCCATGGTCCTGGACGACGTGGTCCCCCGGATCCACATGCCGTTCCTCATGGCGCAGGCGGAGTATGACGAGTTGAACGACCTGCGGGAGACCTTCGAGGTTTTCGACCGGGTGAGCAGCCCCAAGGAGTTGTGGGTCTACGAGGACCAGTTCCATCCGATGGGCGGCGTCTCCGGTGAGTTTTACGGCAGCGCCGCCGACTGGGTGATGGCGCGCCTGCAGGGGAGGCCGATTCCCGGCGGCGGCAGCCGGCAGCTCTACGTGCGGGCCGATGGAACAGTGCGCGACGGTGACGCGCGTCCGATCTGGTGGACTGCGCCGGAACCCTGAAGTGCCGGAGCCCTCGGCCTTGAGCCCTGAGTCCCAACCACCAAGGGGGAAGGCAGCATGACCTTTTACTTGCAGAACACGCTGGGCGGGTTGGCCTACGGCGGTCTCCTGTTCATGATCGCCTCCGGGCTCACCCTCATCTTCGGCCTCATGCGGGTGGTCAACATTGCCCAGACCTCGTTCTACCTGGTCGGGGCCTATGTCGGCCTGACCCTCATCGCGCGAGGCACGAACTTCTGGCTTTCGGCGGCGGTCGCCGGCGTCGCCGTGGCGGTCCTGGGGTTCGCTGTCTACCGGCTCTTCCTGCACCGCTACCACAAGCAGGAACTGACCACGGTGCTGCTCACCATCGGCCTCTCCCTGGTGCTTCAAGACCTGGCGCTGGCCACCTGGGGCGGCAACCCGCGTTCCGTCCCCCCGCCGGCGATGCTGGCGCACTCGGTCACCCTGGGCGCGGTAGTGTTCCCCTCCTACTGGCTGGCCCTGATCGTGATCAGCTTCCTGACGGCCGCCGGACTCTGGCTCTTCCAGCGCTACACGATGCTGGGCGCCGTCATCCGGGCCGGCGTCGACGACGGCGAAATGCTGCGCGGCCTCGGCGTTGACGTAGACCGCTCGTTTTACTTCGTCTTCTTGCTGGGCGCCTTCCTGGCAGGAGTGGGCGGGCTCCTGGGCGGGCCGATCACGGGGGCGTACCCCGGCCTGGACGGCGAGCTTTTGCCCCTGGCCTTCGCCGTGGTCATCGTCGGCGGCATGGGCAGCCTGACGGGCGCCTTCGCCGGCAGCCTGGTGGTCGGCCTCGTCAACACCTTCGGCAAGGCCCTGCTGCCCCAGCTTTCGTACTTCACCATCTTTGCCCCGGTGGCCGTAATCATGGCCCTGCGGCCGCAGGGACTCTTCGGGCGGAGGTAGGCCGATGAGACGATACGGGTTACGCCTCTCCCTTGTGCTGGCTGGTGTCGCGATTCTGGCCGCGCTTCCCACACTCGGACTGCCGCCCTACTACGTCTCCCTGTTCACGCAAGTCTTCATCCTGGGCATCGCCGCGGCGGCCCTGGACCTGCTCGTAGGGCAGACCGGCGTGGTCTCCTTCGCCCACGCCTCCTTCTTCGGCGTCGGGGCCTATACCGTGGCCATTCTCTGCACGCGCTACAACGTCAGCAGCTACGTCATCACCCTGCTGGCAGCCGCGGCCATGGCCACCGCCGTAGCCGCCCTATTTGGGCTGGTGGCTCTACGCGCCGAGGGCGTGGGCTTTCTGATCATCACCCTCGCCTTGAACCAGATCGTCTGGGGCCTGGCCTACCAGTGGGTGGCGGTCACCGGCGGCGAGAACGGCATCACGGGCTTCTTCCGCCCGCCCATCGGCCCTTTCGCGGCCAGCAACGTCAACTACTACCTCTACGCCCTGGCCGCCATGCTCGTCAGCGTAGCGGTGATGTGGGTCATCTCCCACTCGCCCTTCGGCCTGGTACTCCTCGGCATACGTGAACGCCCGCGGCGCATGCGGGCCCTGGGCTACAACATCTGGAGCTACCAGTACGCCGCCTTCCTGCTGGCAGCATTGTTCGCGGGGCTGGCCGGCGGGTTATTCGCCTACTACAATGCCTTCGCCAGCCCGGCGGACCTGGCCCTGCCCCTCTCCACCCAGATGCTGATCATGGTCATCCTGGGCGGGGCGGGAACCCTCTTCGGCCCCCTGCTGGGCGCGGCCATCCTGATCTTCCTCAGCAACACCTTCAGCAGCCTGACCGAACGCTGGCCGACGATCCTCGGCATCGTCTACGTCGCCATTGTCATGTACGCTCCCGAGGGGCTCCTGGGCATCGCCCAGAAGCGGCTGCTTCCCTCGTTGAACACCTGGCTGCGCCTCCGGCAGCGGAGGGAGGTGAGCGCAGCCAAACAGTCAGAAAGCCCGGGGGACGCCGCATAGGCGACGGCCCGCCAGGATCAGTGCGCGGGGAGAAAGATCTGAGGAGGTAAGAGCCAGATGCGAAAGGGCAAGTGGATTGCGCTCCTGCTGGCCGCCATGCTCCTTCTGACGGCGTGCAGCACGGCGGGCAAGCCCGCCGGGACCCAGACTCCAGGCCAAACCGTCGCTCCTCCCACCCCCTTCAAGCTGGGCCTGCTCATCCCACTCACGGGTGTCTTCGCGGCCCCCGGCAAGTACATGCAGGAGGGCGTGCAACTGCTGCTGCAGGAAAGCGACAACAAGTTCGCCGGCCGCCCGGTCGAGGTGGTCACGGCTGATAGCCAGGGCAACCCGCAGGCGGCCCTGACCCAGGCCCGCAAGCTGGTGGAACAGGACAAGGTGGATGCCATCATCGGCCCGCTGTCCGCGGCGGAGGGCAACGCTCTGGTGCAGTACCTGGACGGCCAGCAGATGCCCGCCGTCTACCCGATCGTGTCCTCCGACGACCTGACCCAGCGGACCATCCCCAAGTACATCGTCCGCACCGGCTGGACGAGCAGCCAGACCACCATGCCCTTTGGCGAGTACGCCTACAAGACCCTCGGCTACAAGAAGGTCGCCACCATTTCCTACGACTTCTCCTTCGGCTGGGAGAGCGTGGGCGGGTTCGTTCAGACCTTCCAGGAAGCCGGCGGCAAGGTGGTCAAGGAACTCTGGCCTCCGCTCAACGAGACGAACTATCAGCCCTACCTGTCGCAGATCCCCAAGGACGTCGACGCCGTCTTCGTCAGCTTCTCCGGCTCGGCGGCGATCCAGTTCGTCCAGCAGTACAAACAGTTCGGCCTCGGCAAGCCCCTCATCGCCCAGGGCAACACGGTTGACGAAAGCACGCTTCAGGCCACCGGACCCTCGGCCGTCGGCGTGGTGACGCCCCTGCACTACAGTGCCGCCCTGGACAACCCCGCCAACAAGAAGTTCGTGGCGGACTACGAGAAGGCGTTCGGGCACGGACCGGCCTACTACGCGGAGGGTTCCTACGTGGGCGCCATGGTGCTGAAGAAGGCCCTCGAGTCTTTGAACGGCAAGTCCGACGACCATGCGGCCCTGGTCAAGGCGATGAAGGCGGTCAACCTGACCGACGCGCCCCGCGGGCCGGTGAAGATGGACGAATACGGCAACCCCATCCAGAACGTCTATATCCGCAAGGTTGAGGACGTCGGCGGCAAGCTGCAGAACACCGTCATCTACACCTACCCCAACGTCTCGCAGTTCTGGAGCTACGATCCGAAGACGTTCCTGGCCCACCCGGTGTTCTCTCGCTCTTACCCGACTGTGAAGTAAACGCTGGAGGCGAGAGCATGGAAGCACAGGCCAACATGGCTGTCGCGGCCGCGCCGGCCGCGGCGGAGTCCGCTCCGGGAGAGCCGGTCGCGGCTCTCCACCTGGAGGACGTGAAGAAGCGCTTCGGCCGGCTGTCGGTGCTGGAAAGCGTCTCCCTGACCGTTCCGGCGGGGGAACGCCGCGGCATCCTGGGCCCCAACGGAGCAGGCAAGACCACCCTCTTTAATTTGATCACCGGAGAACTGCCGCTCAGCGGCGGAACCATCCGGTTCTTCGGCCAGGACATCGCCCCCCTCTCCGTCCAGCGCCGCGCCAGCCTAGGCCTGTGCCGAACCTTCCAGACCACGACCCTCTTCCCCAAGCTGACGGCCGTGGAGAACGTCATCGTGGCCCTGCAGTCCCAGACTCGGGCCCGGTTTCAGGTCCTCCGGCCACGCAGCTGGAACCGCGACCTGGAGGCACGGGCGCGGGAACTGCTGACCCAGGCGGGCCTGGCGGCTCAATCGGACCGCGAGGTGCGCTACCTGTCCCACGGTGAGCAGCGCCAGATTGAAATCCTGCTCGCCGTTGCGCAGAAGCCGAGGGTGCTCCTCCTCGACGAACCCACCGCCGGGCTGGCGCCGGGCGACGTGCCCCTGGTGACCAACATGCTCAAGCAGCTGGGGCGAGACGTTACCATGGTGCTCATTGAACACGACATGTCCGTGGTCTTCGAACTTGTGGACCGCATTACGGTCCTGCACTACGGCCGGGCCATCGCCGAGGGCACCGTCGAAGAGATCCGGGGCAACGCCCTGGTGCAGGAGATCTACCTGGGTGGTAAGCTATGAGTCTTCTTGAACTGGTGGACGTTCACACCTACTACGGCGAGAGCCACATCCTCCAGGGCGTCTCCCTGTCGCTCCAGGCGGGCGAGGTTGTGGCCGTGGTGGGCCGCAACGGCGTCGGCAAGACGACGATGATCCGATCCATCATCGGCTTCACGCCGCCCCGCCGCGGCAAGGTACTGCTGGAGGGCCGGGAGATTCAGCAACTATCCCCGGAGCGGCGGTCCCGCCTGGGGATTGGCCTGGTGCCCCAGGGACGCAGAATCTTCCCCTCCTTGACCGTGCTGGAACACCTGAAGCTGGCTGCCCGGCCGGGCACGGACGGTCACTGGACCGTCGCCGAGGTGTTCAAGCTCTTCCCGCGCCTGGCCGAAAGGCAGCAGCACTTCGGCGGACAGCTGTCCGGAGGCGAGCAGCAGATGCTGGCCATCGGCCGGGCCCTGGTGACGAACCCCCGCGTCCTTCTCATGGACGAACCAACCGAGGGGCTGGCGCCCCTGATCGTCGAGGAGGTGGGTAAGGCCATTCAGCTCCTGGCCGAGCGCGAGCTGTCCATCATCCTCGTGGAGCAGAACCTGCCCCTCGCCCTTCGAGTCTCCCGGTCGGCCTACGTGATGAGCAAGGGCGTCGTCGTCTTCCGGGGGGAAACCGCGGAGCTGGCGCGCAACGAAGAGATCCGTCACCAGCACCTGGGCGTTTGACGACCCCTCAACAGCTAGAAGGAGTGAACGCATGTGATCTTCCGTATTCCCAAGGCCCACAGCGCGGGGGGCGCCAGGCGCGTCCTGGCTGCCGGCCTCGTGCTGGCCCTGGCTCTGAGCCTCGCCGCCTGCAGCAGCGGCGGCAAGGGGGGCACGTCCGGCCAGAACCCGGCCACGCCCCAGAAACCCATTCGGGTAGGGTTTCTGTCTCCCGCTACCGGCAACGCCGCTTCCTCCGGCCAGGACATGGCCAACGGCTGGAAGCTGTGGTGGCAGCAGCACGGCGACGAGGTGGCCGGGCGCAAGGTGGAGACCATCTACTATGACACCGCTTCCGACCCCAACACCGCCCTGACCAGAGCCCGCAAGGCGGTGGAGCAAGACCAGGTGGACATGATCGTCGGGCCCTACCTGGCCAACGAGGGGTTGGCCGTCGCGGCTTATACGACTCAGAACAAGGTCCCGCTCTTTCTGCCCACGGTGTCCGCCGACGACCTGACGCAGCGCAAGGCGAACCCCTACGTCATCCGCGTCGCCGGCTGGACCTCCAGCCAGACCACGCACCCCGCCGGCGAGTGGGCCTATGACCAGGGCTACCGCAACGTCCTGACCATTGCCAACGCCTACGCCTTCGGCTATGAGAACGCCGGCGGCTTTGCCCAGACCTTTACCGAGAAGGGCGGCAAGGTCATCAAGCAGATCTGGTCGCCGCTGGGCACCAGCGACTACAGCCCCTACCTGTCCCAGATCTCCGCCGCCAAGCCGGACGCCGTCTTCGTGGAGATGGTCGGCGCGGACGCCGTCCACTTCCTGGAGCAGTGGAAGTCCTTCGGCCTCAAGGACAAGGTCCCGCTGATCGGCAACGAGACCCTGACGGACCAGTCCAACGTGCGCAAGCTGCCGGCGGACGTGGCGAGCGGCATCACCACGTTCGGCCACTACGCCGAGGGCCGTGACGATCAGGCCACCAAGACGTTCGTGGACGGCTACGCTGCGGCGTACGGCGTCTACCCCTCGTACATGGCGGCGGCGGCCTTCACCAACGGCCAATGGATCAGCCAGGCCATCCTTCAGGTCAAGGGCGACCTCAGCAACAAGGACGCCTTCCTCGCCGCAATGCGGGCGGTCAAGCTGGACAACTCGGCGTTCGGCCCGATGACCATGGACAAGTATGGGAACCCGGTGGAGAACGTCTACATCCGCAAGACGGTCCCCGCTCCGGATTCCAGCAAGGCCGGCGTCTGGAACGTGGTGGAGAAGACCTACCCGAGTGTCTCGCAGTTCTGGACCTACAAGCCTGAGGACTACCTGAAGCAGCCCGTCTACTCGGATCAGTTCCAGGGCATCAAGCAGTAGCCTCACCCGGGAGGGGCGGCGAAGGCGGTCCTCCGGCCGTGGCGCCGCTCCTTCCCCTTTTATGCCGTTGGGAGGGTCTAACCGTGCGCATCTTTGTGACGCAGCCGCTTCTGGGCAGCGCCATTCAGCGCCTGCGGGCGCTGGGTGACGTGACGGTCTTCCCGGACGCCAGCCGCATCCTGCCGCACGACGTTCTGCTGAACGAGACGGCGACGGCGGACGTGCTCTGCTGCCTGCTCCAGGACCGCATCGACCGCGAGGTGCTGGACGCCGGCCGTTCACTGCGGCTCATCGCCACGGGCGTGGTCGTCCCGGGCAACATCGACATGGCCTATGCCACGGAGCGGGGCATTCCCGTAACCTCCATCCCCAACATCGTGGCCGAAACCACGGCCGACCTGCAGTTCGGCCTGCTCATGGCCATCGCCAGGCGCATCGTCGAGGGTGACAAGGCCCTGCGGGCGGGCGTGTTCCCGGGCTCGCAGTCCATCCACTTTGCCGGCGGCGACGTCGGCGGCCGGACGCTGGGGTCCATCGGGCTCGGGGCCATTGGCCGGGCGGTGGCCCGCCGCGCCCGGGGCTTCGGCATGAAGGTCCTCTATACGCAGCGCCGCCCGCTGTCGCCGGCGGAGGAGCAGGAGCTGGGCGTGACCCACAGCCCTCTGGACGACCTGCTGCGCGAGAGCGACTTCATCACCCTCAACGCCAGCTACCACCCGGGGACGCACCACCTGATCGGCCCGCGGGAACTGGGCCTGATGAAGCCCACGGCCTACCTGATCAACACCGCCCGCGGCCCCATCGTCGACGAGGCGGCCCTGGCGGAGGCCCTGGCCGGCGGGCGCATCGCCGGCGCAGCCCTGGACGTGTACGAAAGGGAGCCGGAGGTCCATCCGGCCTTGCTCGGCCTCAGCAATGTGGTGCTGACGCCGCACCTCGGCAGCGCCACCCGCTCCGTGCGGGAGCGCATTGCCTCCATCATCGCCGACAACGTCGAGGCCTTCGTTCAGGGAAGGCGCTTGCCGAACCTTTACAACCCTGAGGTGTTGGGCGCAGCGGCAAACGGCGAATAAGGGGGAACGGCTGTGCCCTACGAGCTTGCCATCGAGAACGTAACCGTGGTTTCACCCCACGGGCGCCAGCGGGCGCACCTCTACGTGCAGGACGGCCGGATCGCCGCCATGGCGGCGACGACGGCGGAGCAGCAGGGTGCGGCTCGCAGGGTGGATGGGACCGGTCTGCTGGCCCTGCCCGGAGCCGTGGACGGACACGTTCACTTCATGGACCCCACGGAGCCGGACCGCGAGGACTTCATCAGCGGCACCTCGGCCGCAGCCGTGGGCGGCGTGACGACGGTGATCGAGCATACCCACTCCGCCCCCGTCCGCGACGCCGGGGAACTCAAGGCCAAGGCTGAGCGGGTCCGCGGCCGCGCCCTGATTGACTTCGGCCTGGCGGCCCACGTCTGGCCGGACCGCATCGCCTCACTTGAGGCCACGTGGCGGGCGGGCGCCACCTTCGTCAAGATCTTCACCTGCACCACCCACGGCGTGCCGGGCCTGGACAATGCCCATGTGTACCGGACCTTCGAGCGGCTGGCCCGCTTTGACGGGCTGGCTCTGGTGCACTGCGAGGACGAGAGCCTCACCGCCGAGGCCGAACATGAGCTGCGCCAGGCCGGCGCCGGCGGCGGCCACATCATCCCCCTCTGGCGCAACCGCGAGGCGGAGAGCGTCGCCGTCGGCGCCGTGGCCCTTCTGGCGGCCCGGACCGGCGCGCGGGTGACGATCGCCCACGCCAGCAACCCCGAGGTCGTCAACCTGGCGGCGGGGTACCGCGCCCAGGGCGCGCGGCTCTGGACCGAAAGCTGCCCCCAGTACTTCTACCTGCGCGAGGACGAGGTCCTGAAGGAAGGAGCCTTCCGCAAGTTCACCCCGCCGGCCCGGGCCCGCTCGCAGGCCGATACCGATGCCATGTGGGAGGCCCTGCGCAGGGGGCTCATCACCCATGTTTCCTCCGACCACGCCCCCTCCACCAAAAGGCACAAGAACCGCGGCATCTGGGAGGCTCCCTTCGGCCTTCCCGGCGTCGAGACCACCCTGCCGATGCTGCTCAAGGGCGTGGCGGAAGGGCATCTCGACCTGGAACGCCTGGTGGACGTGGTCGCCGAAACCCCCGCCCGCCTCTACGGCCTCTACCCCCGCAAGGGAGCCCTGGCGGTCGGCTCGGACGCCGACATCGTGCTGGTCGACCCCGAGGCGCACCGGCGTCTGGCGGATGATGCCGTCGTGTCGCGGGCCGGCTGGACGCCCTACGCCCAGACGGAGCTTCACGGCCTGCCGGTGATGACCTTCAGCCGCGGCCGCCTCGTCGCCCAGAACG
>CALMNP010000244.1 GCA_937868875.1 uncultured Bacillota bacterium
GGTCGCCTACGACATTGACGTCCGCTGGGACCCGGCACAGCGCCAGATGCTGGGCAGGGAGCGCGTTCGCTGGGAGAACCCCGGTCAGAAGCCGGTGGGTGAACTCTACTGGCACCTCTACTGGAACGCCTTCCGGGATGACAAGACAACGTTCATGAAGGAATCCGGCGGGCGCCTGCGGGGCGACAGGATGCCGGAGGGCGGATGGGGGTCCATCGACCTGACGGCCGTTCAGCTGGCGGGCAGTCCCACCGGCGCGGCGCCGGGCGCTGACCTGACGTCCCGCCTGCGCTATGTGGCGCCGGATGACAACAACCCCGACGACCGCACCGTGGCGGTGCTCACCCTGCCCAGGCCCGTACCCCCCGGCGGCAGCGTGGAGCTGGAGATGGAGTGGAAGGCCGTGCCTCCGGGCATCTTTGCCCGGGCCGGCCTGGCCGGCTCCTTTCTCATGGCCGGGCAGTGGTTCCCCAAGCTGGCGGTGTACGAGCCGGCGGGCGTCCGCGGCCGCGCCGAGGAGGGCTGGAACGCTCACCAGTACCACGCCAACAGCGAGTTCTACGCCGACTTTGGCCGGTACCACGTACGCATCACGGTGCCCCAGGGCACGCCGGTGGCCGCCACCGGCGCCCTGGCCGAGGCGCCGAAAGTGAACGACGACGGCACCATCACCTACCTCTATCAGCAGGAGGACGTTCATGATTTTGCCTGGGCTGCAGCCCCGGGGTTCCTGGAGCGCCGCGCAACGGTGGAGCAGGCGGACGGCAGCCTGGTGGAGGTTCACTACTTCCTGCCCGCTCAGGCCAGCTTCAGCCTGGATCTGCAGAAGCGCATCATGGAGGAGAGCCTGCAGTGGGCGAGCGCTCACTACGGGCCGTACCCCTACCGCACCCTGACGGTGGTGACGCCCCCTGCCGATGCCAGCGGCGCCGCTGGCATGGAGTACCCAACGCTCATCACCGGCGATTTCCCGCCCGGCAAGGGCGGCGCGGCGGATGCGTCCCTGGCCATGGTGCTGGCGCACGAGTTCTTGCACCAGTACTTCTACGGCATGGTGGCCAGCAACGAGTTCGAGGAGGCCTGGCTGGACGAAGGCTTCACCACCTACGCCACCGACCGAATCCTGGAGGAAATGGTGAAGCAGCGCGTGGTGGCCGACCCGCTCGTCACCGACATCGACCGCCTGCAAACACGCCAGGGCCTCTCCTACGCCAGGCAGGGGGGGCTCGACCAGGTCAGCTGGGGCTACCCGTCCTTCGCCGCCTATGCGGGCAACGTGTACGGCCGGGAAGGGTGCGTCCTGCACGGCCTGCAGCACTACCTGGGCACCGACGTCATGGACCGGGTGATGCGGGAGTACGTCCGCCGCTGGTCCTTCCGCCATCCCTCCGAGCAGGACTTCGAGGCGTTGGCGTCGGAGGTCTCCGGGCAGCCCTTGGGCTGGTTCTTCGACGAGTTCTTCCGGGGCACCGGGTGGGTGGACTACAGCGTGTCCTCTGTCCGCCAGGGTCAGGACGGGTTGCACGTGCGTCTGCGCCGCCTGAGCGATGACGTGCTGCCGGTGCGGTTCCAGGTCACCCTAAAGGACGGCCAGGTCCTGAAAGAGGCCTGGGACGGACGGGACAGCGAGAAGGAGTTCGTGCTGCCCGTCACCGCCGACCCAGCCAGGGTGGAGCTGGACCCGGAGCGCCTGAACTGGCTGGACACGAACTGGACCAACAATAGCTGGGTCGCCGGGCCGGCCTGGACGGGGCACCTCTACTGGGCAGGCCTCGCCACGCAGCTCTACCAGATGCTCCTGGTCCGCCTGGGCCAGTGGCTGTAGGAGGTGTACCATGGTCTTTCAAACGCTGGCCGCCACACTGCGGCGCCCCCGCGCTCTGCTTCTGTCCTATCTGGCGAACCTGGTGGCCGCGGCCCTGCCGGGTGCCGCCGCCTACACCCTGGCCGCCGCCTTCATGGGGCACTCCGAGACGGCCCTGAGGCCCACGCGCAGCCTCCTGATGACCCTCCTCGCCGACGTCACGCTGCAGGGGCCAACCCTTGAGCCCCGGCTGTTCACCCTGTTGGCGACGGGCCTTGTCCTGCTGGCCCTGTACCTGCTGGTCCGCCCCCTGGTCCAGGCGGCCGTCGCCGCGGCCCTGGCGGACGCCGCAGAGGGGGAGGCCCGGCGCATGTGGGTTGCCCCAGGCCGCCACTGGCGCCCCTACTACGTGCTGGCGGCCATCGGGTTGGGTCTCAATCTGGTGGTGCTCCTGTCCCCGATGTTGCTGGCCGGGGGCCGGGTCCAGAGGGCAGCCCCGTTTCTGCTCATCACCGTTCCCCTCTTCCTGGTGCTGCGTCTGCAGTCCGACTACGCCCGGGCCGCCGCCCTGGAGACCAGCAACGGCTGGCAGGCCTGGCTGGCGGGCTGGTCCTTCTTGAAAGGCCGGTTCTGGCTCTCGGTGGGGCGGTTCTTCGGCGTCACCCTGATGGGGCTGCTGGTCACCGCGCCTCTGCTGGTCATCGAGGCGGTCCTTCCCCGCGGCGGCTGGCCGGCGGTGCTGGCGGTGGTCATCGGTCAGGCCGCCGTGATGGCCCAGGTCTGGTCCGAGGTGTCGCTTCAGGGCTTAGCCCTGCGGGCATGGCGGGGAGACCCTTCGTAATGGTATTTGATATTTGGTATAGATACAGATATAATAGGGCCTGTCCCGGCCCCCTAAGGCCATGTTGAGCCTCGTTCCGGCGCCGTGCGGACGGCGCCTTTTTTTGCCCTCGTGGCTCCCTGGGGTCGCTCGAGACGCTGCTCCGCCGCATAACGGGGAGCGCTGCAGCAAAGGCTACTCAACGCACTTTCGATGGAGGAGGATTCCCCATGGCTGTCGCTCTCGAACCAGTCATCGCCCAGGTGGGCCAGAAGGCCCCCGACTTTAGCATGGACAGCACCAAGGACATGGAGAAGCTGGACAAGAAGGTCTCGCTCTCCGACTACAAGGGCAAGTGGCTCGTCTTCTTCTTCTACCCCCTGGACTTCACGTTCGTCTGCCCCACCGAGATCACGGCCCTGTCCGACCGCTACGAGGACTTCGACGCCCTGGGCGCCGAGATCCTGGGCTGCAGCACGGACAGCGTGCACAGCCACAAGGCCTGGATCAACACCCCCCGCAGTCAGAACGGCCTGGGTCCCCTCAAGTACCCCCTGGCCTCCGACATCACCAAGGAGGTCGCCCGCAAGTACGGCGTTCTGATCGAGGACCAGGGCATCGCCCTGCGCGGCCTGTTCATCATCGACCCGGACGGCGTCCTGCGCTACTCCGTGGTGCACGACCTGAATATCGGCCGCAGCGTGGACGAGACCCTGCGCGTTCTGGAGGCCCTGCAGACCGGCGGCTTGTGTCCGGCCAACTGGAAGAAGGGCCAGAAGACCCTCTAGGAGGGATGTTCGTGCCGATGCGCGTAGACGCTCCCCTGCCGGCTCTGGACGGGGCCACGGAGTGGCTGAAC
>CALMNP010000245.1 GCA_937868875.1 uncultured Bacillota bacterium
TTCACCGGGGGCGAGGCGGCGCGGCTCCGCCAGTCTCTCGTCGAGGCGGGCGCCGAAGTGGTCCCTGACGATGATGCAGCCCTGGTTCGTCTGCTTGAAGAGCCGTCCGGCAGGTGAGGCCCGGTGCAGCGTGAGAGGTCATTGACTGCGTCCCACATGCGCTACCATCCTCTGTACGACAGGTTCGTACCCACTCTGGACCCAGTACCTGTACGCCTGAGTGTTTTGGGCCGCAACGTTTAGCTCCACATACTGCACCGAATTCGCCTGATACCACTGATGCATCTGATCCACTAGCCGGGCTGCAATTCCCTGCTTACGGTACGCCGGCAGGATAAACACTGACGAGAGAAACCCTCTTCTACTCTGCCTGAGATAAGGGAACTCCCAAATGTAACCGTCGGCGAAACCGACGAGCCGTTCTTCCACTGTCGCCACCACCAGTGAGTACGTGGCCGATTGCATGTCCTCAAGGATGGAAGTGGCGTACCGCTCATGGAAGGTGTCACTTGGTTGAAAGATTGGGTGCATGTCCTGGTGAAGTCGGTACAGTTCCAGAGCAAGATTGGCTACATCCTGGACATCTGCTGGTGTGCCCAGGCGAACTGAGATGGCCAAAGTGAAAACCAACTCCCACCTGTCTGGTTTTCAGGGGACCTAGCATACAGTTACGGGTCCATACCCTGACAATCGAGTGGTATCGACACGTTCCAGGACTTCTCTGGAACGTCCCCAATCCCTTCATTACCTTGCACGAGGGAGGCCTCTCTCATTTCTTAGTATCTTTACTAATTAAACCCCCTTTGTTAGAATCGGGGAGGATGCGGCAGGATGGCGTACGGTCAACGCCGGGCCGCCTGCGATGGGGAAGCAAGAGCAAGGAGGGACCTCCGTGAGCGAGACCTCGAGCAGTGGGCGCAAGCCCCGTCAGTATGTGAACTTCGTCTTCTACCAGGTCGACCCGGCCTGGCGGCGCCTGCCGGAGGAGCAGCGGGAGCAGGACCGCAAGGCCTTTGTGGAGGCGGTGAAGTCCGCCGGTCAGGGCATCCTGATGCGAGCCTATACGCTGGTGGGCATCCGCGCCGATGCAGACATCATGCTCTGGCGCGTCACCACGGATCTGGACGCCCTGCAGTTGCAGGCCACCGCTTACCTGAACACCGGCCTGGGCCGTTATCTGAGGCCGACCTATTCCTATCTGGCCATGGCCAAGCGCTCCACCTACGTGGACAAGATCAGCCCCGAGCATGAGGGCCAACGCCAGTACATCGAGCCCGGCAGGCACAAGTACCTCTTCGTGTACCCCTTCATCAAGTCACGCGACTGGTACCACGCCACCCTGCACACCCGCCAGGGCATGATGGATGAGCATATCGTCATCGGCAATAAGTACCCGTCGGTCAAGCTGAACACCACCTACTCCTTCGGCCTTGATGACCAGGAGTTCGTGGTGGCCTTCGAGTCCGACTATCCGGAGGACTTCCTGGACCTGGTCATGGAACTCCGCGAGTCCGAAGCCTCCCGCTACACCGTGCGCGACACGCCCACCTTCACCTGCCTGCACCGCGACCTGGACGAGGCCGTGGCCAGCCTGGGTTAGGGGCTCGGGTTTCTGCGATCGAGATGAAAGCCACCGGTCACCCGGTGGCTTTTGCCTTGCTCTGCTGTTTCTGCCAGAAGTCCCGAACGGCCTGCGCCAGGGTCTCGGCCAGGCCCTCCTGGTAGAGGTGATTGGTCAGCATGCGCCTTTCCTCAGGATTGGAGAGGAACCCGACCTCCACCAGCACGGCGGGCACGCGACTCTCGATCAGGTGAGGGATGTCGGAAACCTGAATCCGATGGGGCCGGTTGGGAAAGTCGGCCTCCAGGGCTTCGTGTAGGGCCTCGGCAAGGGCTTTGGCCGTCTCGCGTTCGGATCCGGACCCCTCCGGGTACAGAACCAGGGTGCCGCGCACGCTGGAGTCCCCGATGCTGTTGACATGGATGGAGATAAAGGCCCATGAGCGGTTCGTAGCTGCGATCTGGCGCCGCCGCCGCAGGTCGTTGGCGTAGCTGGTGGGGTCTAATGCTATGTCGGAGTCCCGGGTGAGGGCCACCTTCAGCCCCTTTGCCTCCAGGCGTTTCGCCGTCTCGCGGGTGATGGCCAGGTTCAGATCCTTCTCCAGGATGCCGTCGGCCGTTGCCCCTCCGTCGATACCGCCGTGGCCGGGGTCGAGGGTGACAGGTGGGATGGCCGACACCGGTGGCTGTGCCTCAGGCAGGCGCGCCGCCGCCCCACTCCATGAAGTCCATAAGGCTGCCCCCAACACCAACACGATGACGCCGGCCCAGGCCCATCTCTTCTTCACGGCTAACCCCTGCCTTATCCCAGTCTCCCGAGGAAGCATATGCGAGGACTGCAGAGTCTTGACGGGGAGCCCTGAGGCAGGGACGGCAGACCCGGTTGGCCAATAGGACACCTGAGCGCTGGGTTACTCAGCTCGGGTCTATGAGGGGTGAGGGCATGCCCAACCAGGAGCACCGCGGTCCGCGTGCTGAAACCCGCCGCACGTGGGACGGACTGGAGATGGCCCAGGAGCCGCCCTATGGGGCATCGATCATTGTGTACAGATGCTCGGGCGGCCCGCCCGAGAGCGGTGCCGTCCCTTGAGGGTGGCACGGCAAATCGCTGCTGCGGCCACCAGAATCAGGGCCGAATGTGCCTGTAAGGAGGCATGAGAGTGGCTGCCAAATGGCGTTGGGTGTGGGCCCTGGCGGTCGCCGTGTTGGTCGGCAGCTGGTTGGGGTGGGCCGTATATCGCGACCACTACAGCCCTGCCGCTCAGGCGCGGAGGGTTGCCCACGCCTTCTGGACGTCAGTTGAAGCGGGAGACCAGGAGGCGGCTCAGAGGTTGCTCACCTCAGACTCCCCCCAATCAGCCTCCCAACTGGTCACGTTCTTGCACGATTATCGGTACGACGGCTATGCGAGTCATCTGAATGTAGTGAGGCCCAATGAGGCGTGGCTGCAGCATGGCCTCGACTTTCAGGTGATCACGGGGCTTATATCACCGGAGGAATATCCGAGGACCTTCATTCTTGGCCTTAAGCGGGACACAGAGGGCTCTTACCGCGTCTGGTTTGTGGGCCAGGGCGTCAGCGCCGGCCCCAACGGCCGCATCGTGCCCACGCTTAGGACGGAATAAAGTTCAGTGGTCTAAGGGGCAACAGCGCACCGCGAACAGGACAGTCGCAGAGCCTGACAACACGGAGGCGCGCAGGGATTTCCTGCGCGCCTCTCTTCATGCGGCTATGGCTCTTACCTTCGCGGACCTCCTGGCCGCTGACGCCCCTTCGGCCCCGGCTTCGCGCCTGTCTTCAGCGCTGGACGCTTCCTGGACCCGGACGGCGCCTTGGGGTGGGCGGTTCGTGCAGATCCTTCCGGACGCGCCGGCCCCAGGCCCCGGCCCTGGTTGAACAGTTCGTAGAGCACGACGGCCGTGG
>CALMNP010000246.1 GCA_937868875.1 uncultured Bacillota bacterium
CATGGTCTTTCCAGCCGGCAGGTGGCGGCGGAACTCCGGCGCCGCCGTCACTGACCAAGCCTCGCCGGGCATGCTATAATTTAACAAGGTGCCGCCTCTCAGCAGAAGCCCAGGGGAGAGGATAGCTTGGTTCGACGGCTGACCGTGGACCGGTGGTTCTTCCTTACGGGCTCCAGCGGCCTGGCGGTGGTGGCCCTTTCCCTGGCCTTCTGGGAAAGGCCTCAGGCGCTGGTGGCTCTCTGGCTGTCCGTGCTCGTCGCTGTGACTGAGCTTCTTCAGGCCCGCCTGGTCAAGGGGGAGAAGCTGTCTTTCTCCACCTCGCTCAGCCTGGCTGCCATCTGGTTCTTTGGCCCCACTACGGCCATGCTGGCCATGATGTCCGGCGTGACCGCCGTGGGGCTGCTTCGCCGTAACGAGCCGCGCATCATCCTCTTCAATACCGGTCAGACCGCGTGGCGGGTGGCGATCGCCGCGGCGCTGTTCCATTCGGTGGGAGCGCCGGGGCCGCTGGGTATCGGCTTCCTGGCCAGCGCCCTCGTCTACGCCGGCCTGAACATCGCCGTCATGGGCGTGGCCTTCGCCCTCCATCGCAACGAACCGGTGCTGGCCGTCTGCATGGATCACGTCGAGCACACCTGGGTGCAGTGGATCGAGCGCTTCCTTCTGGCCATCGTCTTTTGGCTGCTGCTCCGCGGGCTGGGGCTCAACGCCTTGCACGGCGTGGCCGCCGTTGTGCTGTTTGCCTCGCTGGTCTCACGCTTCACCGCCCACCGGGCACAGGAGAGGGCCGTGGACCGTCTGCTCAGCCTGGCCGGCGCCAGGGCGCCGTATCGGGTGCGCCGTTCGGAACGGATGATTCAACTGGCCGGCGCTATCTGCCGTGAGCTGGAGGCCGAAGAGAACGTGGCTCGCGACCTGCGTCACGCCATCCTGCTGCAGGACATCGGCCTTGACCCGGAACTGGAGCGCCGGCTGGAGCAGCCGGGCCCGCTCAGCCCCCAGGAGAGGCGCGCCTTACTGGCCCACCCGGAAGCCAGTGCCCGTCTCATCAGCCAGATCGGCGACCTGGTCCCCGTGGCCCGCATCGTGCGTCACGGGTTTGAGCGTTTCGACGGCTTCGGCTACCCGGATGGGCTTTCCGGGGAGGCCATCCCCTTCGCCTCCCGCATCCTGTCCGTCGTACGCGCCTTCGAGGCCATGACCTCCGGTCGCGCTTACCGGCCCGCCCGCCCTCCGGCCGAGGCTCTCGAGGAACTCAAACGGGAGGCCGGTCGCCAGTTCGACCCGCGCGTGGTGGAGGCCTGTGTCCGGGTGCTGGAGAGGGACCCGCATCTGGCCCTGGCCGGCGGTGTCGACGAGGCCATGGAGCAGTTGCGCGCCTTCCTGAGCGGAACCGGCGGGTCTCGCAACTTGACCTACAGCTCCACCCTGGTGGGCATGTCCTCGCTGGCGCAGAGCCTCAGCGAATCGCTGTCGCTGGAGACGACCCTGAACCGCGTCACCTCGGTCGTGGGTCGTTTGGCAGGCTGGCCCAACCTCATCCTGCTGGCCGAAGACGAGACCGGCGACCTGGTATGCCGGGCCGCCTGGGGATTCAGCGGCGACTCGCTGGCCGGCTGGACCGTGCCGGCCGGACAGGGCCTGGCGGGACAGGCGGCCTGGGCTCGTCAGCCCCTGTATGCGGCCGACTTCATTGCCGAGCTGAAGCAGGAACGCCCGGATGACGTGGCGCCCTTCCTGCAGGCGGCCGTCCGCTCGGCCCTGGCCATCCCCATGACCGCCCGCGGCCGTACTACGGGCGTGCTCTGCGTCTTCAAGGGCGAAGCGGCACCCTTTACTCCCGACCAGACCAACCTGCTATCCGCCGTGGCGGGCGAGGCCGCTCTGGCCCTGGAAAACGCCCGCTTGTTCACCGAGGTCCAGCGGCGGTACGTGGACCTGGTCACCATGCAGGCGTTCACCAACATCCTTCTGCGGGAAACGAACAGCGCCATCGTGGCCCTGGACGCAGAGGGCCGGGTGCGGCAGCTCAACCACGCCGCCCGCGCGATGCTCGGCGGCCGGCTGGCGCCGGACGAACCGGTGGAAGGGCGCCTGTGGGCCGACGTGGCTGAGGATGAGGTCCTGGTCCAGCCCTTGCTGGAGGTCCTGGCGACGGGTACGCCCCAGGACATCTACGGCGCTACCCTGACCGGGCTGGTGGTGGACGTTCACATCTCGCCCCTGCGTGACGGGCCCCGCCTCATCGGTGTGGTCTGCATGGCCCACGACGTGACGGAGTACCGCAAGATGCAGGAGCATCTGAAGCAGGTGGAAAAGTTGGCCGCTGTGGGCGAACTGGCCGCCGGCGCCGCCCATGAAATTCGCAATCCACTGACCACCGTGCGGGGCTTTGTGCAGCTTCTCAACGCCCAGGGCCAGCGGGGGCCGGGCCAGGAGTATGCGGAGCTGATCTTGGGCGAGATTGATCGAATCGACAGCATTTTGGAGGACCTCCTCACCCTGGCGCGGCCCACCAGCCCCAACCGGCGCTGGGTGGACCTGCACCAGCTTCTGGACGAGGTGGTCCTGTTGGTGCAGGCCAAGGAGGCCGCGAGGGAAGTCACCATTCACAAGGAGTGGGGCGCTGCGGCCGCCGGCATGCAGGTGGACCCGCGCCAGATGAAGCAGGTGTTCCTGAACATCCTCACCAACGCCGTGGAGGCGTTGGAGGGGCGCGGTGAAATCGTCCTCACCACCAGCCTCTCGTCCCAGGGTGAACTGGTCATGACCTGCCGGGACACCGGGCCAGGCATTCTGCCCGAGGTCCTGCCCCGCATCTTCGACCCCTTTTTCACCACCAAGGACACGGGCACCGGCCTTGGCCTGGCGGTCAGTTTCCGTATCGTGCAGGCCCACGGCGGCCGCGTTGAGGCCGAGAGCGAAGGGGACCTGGGAACGACCTTCCGGGTCATCCTGCCGCGTCTGCAGCATGCGAACAGCCAGGTCCAGCCTCAGCCGGCGCCTTTCCGGCCCGCGGCGGCTTTCGCTCAGGAGCCCTCGCCTGATCAGCCCCTGGCTGCCGATTCCACCCTGCCTTATGGTGACTCCGGGGAAGGAAACGAGGGGGGCCGGGAGGAATCCTAGGGAGCGCCGGGAGCGTTCCGGGCGCCAGCAAGCGTGGCCCGCGAGGCCTCTGGAGGTACGTGTTGGACAACCTGTTAACTCACCTGAACAAAGCTCAGAGGGAAGCGGTCACCCATCTGGAGGGGCCGCTCCTCATTTTGGCTGGAGCCGGGAGCGGCAAGACCCGGGTCCTGACGCACCGCATCGCTTACCTCCTGGAACAGGGGGTCAGTCCCTTCCACATCCTCGCCATCACCTTCACCAACAAGGCGGCGGGCGAGATGAAGGAGCGGGTGGCGGAACTGGTGGGCCCGGTCAGCCGTGATATCTGGGTCAGCACCTTTCATTCCGCCTGCGTTCGGATTCTGCGCCGCGAGGCGGACAAAGCCGGGCTGGACCGCCGCTTCGTAGTGCTGGACGGCTCGGACCAGCAGGCCGTAGTCAAGGAATGCCTGAAGGAACTCAATCTGTCCGACAAGCAGTTCAACCCCTACGCTGTACTGTCCGCCATCTCGTCCGCCAAGAACGAGCTGGTGGGCCCGGAGGCCTACGGCCGTCAGGCCCGCGACTACTTCGCCCAGCGCACGGCTCAGGTGTATGAGCTCTACCAACGCAAGCTGGCCGCCGGCAACGCGCTGGACTTTGATGACCTCATTGCCAAGACGGTTCAGCTCCTGCAGACCCGGGAGGATATCCTCACAAACTACCAGGAGCGCTTCCGCCACATCCTGGTGGATGAGTACCAGGACACCAACCACGCCCAGTATGTGCTGGTGCGCCTCCTGGCGGGACGCCACCGCAATCTCTGCGTGGTGGGCGACGACGACCAGTGCCTGCTGCCGGATGCTGCCGTCCACACGGTGCAAGGGATTCGCAGCGTGGCCGAGCTGGCGGAGGGGGAAGCGGTCTGGTCGGCCGATCCCGAGGGGCAGATCCGGCCGTCGCGCATCGCGCGCGTGCAGAGCCGCGGTTACGATGGCCCGGTGGTCCGCCTGACCACCGAGAGCGGACGCGTCCTGGAGGGAACGCCCAACCACGTCGGCTTCGCGCGCCTGGCGCCGGCCGCCGGGGTGTGGTACGTGTACCTGAGCGAGGGTGAACATGGCTACCGCCTGGGTGTGGCCCCCGGGGAGCGCTCCGGCGAACGCGGCCCGGTCTCCGGACTGACCGCCCGGTTGGGGCTGGAGGGCGCCGGCCGCGCCTGGATCGTCAAGGCCGCCCGCTCCGAGGAGCAGGCCCGCCTCGCCCTGCAATTGCTGGAGCGCCAGCACGGGCTCGAAGCCTCCCACCAGATCCACCGCGTGGGCCAGGCGGTGCCGCTGGATCAGTTGTCTGCCCGGCGCCACGCCGAGGCGCGCGCCCTGTCCCTGATGGGCCGCCAGCTGATTCTGGAGGAGTACCCGCACGTGCGTGCCGCCGCCCTCCGTACCCGGTATGCGGACGGGCGGGATGCCCTCGCCGGCGGGGCCGGCCTGACCGTGCAGAGCTTTGCCTCGGACGGTCGCCCGGAGGCCACCTTTGAGCCCACACCCCTGGCTCACATCCACGAGGGGATGCAGGTGCCCGTGCGCTCCGGCGACCGCGTCCGCTGGGAGGCCGTGACCCGGCGCGAGGTCCGGTCCTACCATGGCCCCGTCTACGATCTGACGGTGCCCCCCTACCACAACTTCGTGGCCGGCGGGCTGGTGGTGCACAACTCCATCTACGCCTGGCGCGGGGCCAACATCCGCAACATCCTGGACTTTGAGAAAGACTATCCGGAGGCCCGGGTGGTCAAGCTGGAACAGAACTACCGCTCCACCCAGAACATCCTCTCCTCCGCCCACCACGTGGTGAAGAACAACCTGGGCCGCAAGGACAAGGAGCTCTGGACGGATCGCGGCGCCGGCCAGCCGGTGGTTATCTACGCCGCCTCCCACGAGCATGACGAGGCCTGGTTCGTGGCCGGCGAAATCGAGCGCCTCACGGCCGAGCAGGGGCGCAAGCTCAACGACTTCGCCGTTCTCTACCGCACCCACGCGCAGTCGCGCGTTCTGGAAGAGGTGTTCCTGCGCCGGCAGGTGACCTACACCATCGTCGGTGGCCTGAAGTTTTACGAGCGCAAGGAGATCAAGGACATCATCAGCTACTTGCGGCTGATGCTGAACCCGGCTGACATTCTGGCCTTTCGGCGGGTGGCCAACGTGCCCCGACGCGGGCTCGGCCCGGCCACCATCGAGAAGGTGGAGGCCCACGCCGCCGCCCAGGGCTTGCCGGTCCTGGAGGCCGCCCTGCAGGCAGACCAGGTGGATGGGCTGGGCAAGACCCTGGCCGGCAAGGTCCGCGATTTTGCTCACCTGGTTTTCACCCTGGCCAAGCAGTCCGAGTTCCTCTCCCTGTCCGACCTCATCGACCAGGTGCTGGAGCGCATCGGCTACCTCACGGAGCTGCAGCAGGAGGGGTCGCTGGAGTCGCTGGGCCGGGTCGAGAACCTGAAGGAACTGCTGTCGGTGGCCAAGGAGTTTGAGGCCTCATCCGAAGAGCGCTCCCTGGAGGCCTTCCTGACCAGCGTCGCCCTGGTGGCGGAGCAGGACACCATGGAGTCCGGCGCTGACGCCGTGGTCTTCATGACCCTGCACTCGGCCAAGGGTCTGGAGTTCCCCGTGGTCTTCCTGGTGGGGCTGGAAGAGGGCGTCTTTCCCCACAACCGGGCCTTGCTGGAAGAGAGCGAGCTGGAGGAGGAACGCCGTCTCTGCTACGTGGGCATGACCCGGGCCCGGGAACTGCTTTACCTGACCCATGCCTGGGAGCGCACCATCTACGGCAACACGGTGTACAATTCGCCGTCCCGGTTCCTCTCCGAGATCCCGGAGGATCTGACGGTACAGACGGGCGCCGGCCGCCGCGGCAGCATGGAGGACCGGGGCGGCAGCGCCGGGGCCTATGGCAACGGCTTTGCCGGGCGTCCCGCCGGTATGCCCGCACGCCCCTCCGGTGCCGGCTTCACCCGGCCCCTGGGCGCCGGTGCGGGCACTGCCTCCGGCCGCCCCCTCGGCGTCAGTCCCGCGGCACGCGCCGCGGCCTCGCGGCCGTCTGTGCCCAGGGGACCGGCCGATTACAGCTTCAGCCCCGGCGACAAGGTGCGGCACCCCAAGTGGGGACCGGGCACTATCGTGGGCGTGCGCGGCTCCGGCCCGCAGGCCGAGATCACCCTGGCCTTTCCCGCTCCCACCGGCGTCAAGAAGGTGGTGGCGGAGTTCGCCAACCTGGAAAAGGTGACCTGAGTGGCTCGCTGGATACTGGTGATGAGCCTGACGGCGGTGGTTCACCTGGTGACGACGCTGGCGGGCTCGGTCCGCCTGGCGGGCGTCCGCACCGGGCGCCTCGCCACTGCCGTGGCCCTGTTTTCCGTGGTCTCCATCGCCTCTCAGACGGCCAACACCATCCAGGCGCCGTTCCTCACCAAGATGGCGGAGGAACTCATCACCGCCTACCATGGCACGGCTGCCTGGCCGGCCCAGGTGGCGGCCATGAACCTCCAGTTCCGCTGGGTGCTGGGCGCCGCCGTCCTGGGGACGTTGGCGGGACTGCTGCTCACGCCCACCTTCGTCAACATCTTCACGCGCACGATCATGCGCTTTGAGCGCGAGGGCTCCGTTCCCCGGCTGTTGCTTGCCGCCGCTCGCCCCAGCGCCACACGGGCCCTGGCCGCCAGCCTGGCCTGGCCCCATTCGGGCCTCTTCACCGAGGCCCGCCGGGCCCGCATTCCCAAGCGTCTGCTCCTGCTCAACGTGGCCATCGTCGCGGCCTTCACCACCGGCGTGGTCTCATCCATCTGGGCCGGCGTCATGGCCCCCGGGCTGCGGGGCACCGCCAGCAACCTGTCCGGCATTGTCAACGGAATGGGCACGATTCTACTGGCTCTCATCGTCGACCCGGCCGCATCCCTCATCGCCGACCAGGCCCTGCGGGGCGACAGGCCGGAGGCAGACGTCAAGGCCCTGACCGTCTGGCTGGTCCTCACGCGTCTGGCCGGCACGGCTTTGGCCCAGTTCATCTTCATCCCCGGCGCCTGGCTCATCGCCCAGGCGGCACGATTCATCTGAAGGAGGGCCCTCGGTGGACGACCGGCAGCGGTTGGAGCAGCTGCGGGAGGGAATTCGCAGACACGATTACCGGTACCACGTCCTGGATGACCCCATCATCAGCGACCAGGAGTACGACCGGCTGATGCGCGAGCTAAACCGCCTGGAGGCCGAGCACCCGGAATGGGTGACGCCCGACTCGCCGTCGCAGCGGGTGGGGGGTGCCCCCGGGGCGGAGTTTGCCAAGGTGGCTCACACCAGCCCCATGCTCAGCCTCGCCAATGCCTTCAGCGCGGAGGACCTGCGCGACTTTCACCGTCGCGTGGAGAGCGGCCTCAGGGAGGCCGGCCGGGAGGACGAGATCCGCTACGTGGTGGAGCTGAAGATCGACGGCCTGTCCGTGGCCCTGCGCTACGAGGACGGGGCCTTTCTGCTGGGCGCCACCCGTGGCGATGGCGAGGTCGGTGAGGACGTCACCACCAACCTCCGCACCATCCGGGCCATACCCCTTCGCCTGCATGACCCTTCCGAGGCGGGACCCTGGCCGGGCCGGCCCCGGAGTATCGAGGTACGGGGCGAGGTCTTCCTGCCCGTGGCGCGCTTTGAGGCCCTGAACGCCGAGCAGGAGGCCCGGGGCAATAAGACCTTCGCCAACCCCCGCAACGCAGCCGCCGGCTCCCTCCGCCAGCAGGACCCCCGGGTCACGGCGGGACGCAATCTGGACTGCTTTGTTTATGACGTGCGCCGGCTGGAGTGGGGCGAGGCCGCTCCCGCCGAGCCCCTGGCCGGCCACTGGGAGGCCCTGTCGCTGCTGGACGCACTGGGCTTTCACGTCAACCGGGAGCGCCGCCTGTGCCGCTCCATCGACGAGGTCATCGCCGCCTGCGAGGAGTGGGGAGAGCGGCGCGCCACCCTGCCCTACGAAATCGACGGCCTGGTCGTCAAGCTGGACGACCTGGAGCAGCGCCAGGCCCTGGGCGCCACCAGCAAGACGCCCCGCTGGGCCGTCGCCTTCAAGTTTCCGGCAGAGCGGAAGCTGACCCGGGTGCGGGACATCGTCCTGCAGGTCGGCCGCACGGGGGCCGTCACGCCCACCGCTGTTCTCGATCCAGTTCGGGTGGCCGGCTCCACTGTCTCCCGGGCCACCCTGCACAACCAGGATTATATCCGCGAGAAGGACGTGCGCATCGGCGACTGGGTGGTCCTGCAGAAGGCCGGCGACGTCATCCCCGAGGTCGTCTCCGTGGTCACGGAGCGGCGCACGGGCGAGGAGCAGCCCTTCCGCTTCCCGGACCGCTGTCCGGTCTGCGGCGCCGACGTGGTGCGGTCCCCCGGCGAGGCCGCTCACCGCTGCACCGGCGGCTACTCCTGTCCGGCCCAGGTCCAGAGGTGGATCGAGCACTTCGTCTCCCGGGACGCCATGAACATCGACGGCCTGGGCGAACGAATCGTGGCCCAGCTGCTGGATGCGGGGCTCGTTCAGGACCCGGCCGACCTGTATTTCCTCACGTACGAGCAGATTGTCTCTCTGGAACGGATGGGCGCCAGGTCGGCGCAGAACCTGCTCCAGGCGATCGAGCGGAGCCGCAGTAACCCACTGCACCGCCTTCTCTTCGCCCTGGGTGCTCGCTTCGTGGGTGAGCGGGCGGCGCGCCTGCTGGCGGAGCGTTTCCACGACTTGGACCGGGTGGCGGCGGCCACGCCCGAGGAGCTGACAGCCGTTCCCGAGATCGGCGATAAGATCGCCCAGAGCGTGGTGGACTACTTCCGGCGGCCTGAGACCGCGGCCCTGCTGGAGAAACTTCGCCGGGCCGGCGTCCGCCTTACCGCTGAGGAGAGTCAGGCGGCGGCGGAGGGGCCTCTGGTCGGCAAGACCGTTGTGGTGACGGGTACCCTCTCCCGGTACGGCCGCAAGGAAGTGGAAGAGCTCATCGCCCGGCTGGGAGGCAGGCCGAGCGGCAGTGTCAGCAAGAAGACGGACCTGGTGGTGGCGGGCGAGTCACCCGGCTCCAAGGTAGACAAAGCGCGTGAATTGGGCGTTCGCGTCATCGACGAGCAGGAGTTTCTGGATCTCATCGGCGAGGCCCGCT
>CALMNP010000247.1 GCA_937868875.1 uncultured Bacillota bacterium
CAACCACCGCCTCAGCCCCAATGACGAACTAAGGAAGCGATACGCATTGCCCACGTCCGAGCTGTCCGGCCCCGTCAGGCGCCTTCTGACGGTGCAGGCCCTCTACATACTGGCGGGCGCTCTGGCCGGCATCTTCGTCAACATCTTTCTCTGGCAGACCCGGACCCTTCGTGCCGTGACCATTTACAACCTCTTCTTCTTCACCGCCATCCCGGTGTTCTTTATCGTCGGGGGCGCCCTGGCCAAGGCCCACCGCAGGTCCTGGGGGTTCACCCTGGGGGCCCTGCTCCACATGCTCTTCTACAGCCTGCTGCTGGTCTGGGCCACAGAGGCGGGAGACCATCTTGGCTTCCTCGGCACGCTGGCCGGGGCGGCCACGGGATTCTCCTGGATCAACCTGCATACGCTCGCCTATGACCTGGTTTCTCGCGAGCAGCGGGACCGTTTCTTTGGACTGAACGGGATGTTCAACACGGTGTCCACCCTGGTGGGGCCGCTGGTGGCGGGCTTCGTCATCTTCCGGCTGGGCAGTCCCGGTGGCTACCGGTTTGTTTTCGGCGCCGCCGTGGCAGTCTTCCTGGTGGAAACGGTGCTGAGCCTGGGGCTCCGTTCCGCCGGCGGCGAGAGTCTGCGCCTGCGCACGGCCTTCTCCCTGCACGCCGCCCCCGGGTGGGAACGCGCCATTGCGGCGCACTTCGTGACGGGCGCCCGCGACGGCGTGCTGATGACCGTAGGCCCCATTCTCATCTACGCCCTGGGGGCCAACACCCTGGACTTTGGCCGCTTCAACTCGCTGTTCGCGCTGCTGACCACCGGCGCCTACTTCTTGGGCGTACGCCTGATTCGCCCCGGCAACCGTGGGACGTTCCTGGCCCTGGGCAGTTGGGGCTCGCTCGCCGCCGCCCTGGCCCTTGCGGTCGTGTCCGGACTGCCGGGAATCATGATCTTTAATGTCCTCAACGCCATCTTCCCGGTGTTCTATAACCTGCCCTACCTGGCCCAGTACTTTGACCTGATGCAGACCGTGCCGCACGCAGCGGAGCGGCGGGTGGAGCTGATCATCTCGCGGGAGATCTGGCTCGACTTCGGGCGCGTGGTGAGCGCCGCGGCCTTCCTTCTGACCGGCTCCAGCCTGACGGGCCCGGCCCTGCGCCTGGTCCTGCCCCTGGCAACGGCGCCCCTGCTGCTGCTCCCCTGGCTCATGTCGCCGGCTTCGACCCGCCGTGCCGGAGGGACGGCGGACGCCTGAGGAAAGTGGAACGGGAGGGATCTGAGATGACGACCCTGCGCCAGGCCGTGGCGTCCGAGATGCCGCGGGCCATCGAGGACCTGAAGGCCTACTGCGGCCAGCCCAGCGTGGCGGCGCAGAACCTGGGCATCGCCGATACCGTAGAGCTGGTGCGGCGGCTGTTCACGGAGGAAGGGGCGCGGGTGGACGTCCTGGAGAATGGCGGCGGCAACCCCATCCTTCATGTGGAGTTCGAAGGCCCATCCGAGCGAACGCTGCTGTTCTACGACCACTACGACGTGCAGCCTCCGGAGCCGCTGGAGGAGTGGACCACGCCGCCCTTCGAACCGGTGGTGCGGGACGGCAGGTTGTTCGCCCGGGGCTCGTCCGACAACAAGGGCGACCTCATCTGCCGCCTGGCTGCTGTCCGGGCCTTGAAGCGGGTCTACGGGCACGTGCCGTGTCGGGTGAAGTTCCTCATCGAGGGCGAGGAGGAGGTGGGCAGCCCCACCTTCGCCGGGTCCGTGGAGCGCTATAAGGACCGGTTTCAGGCCGACGCCTGCATCTGGGAGTTCGGCATGAAGGACGAGACCGAGCGCCCCTTGCTCTACGGCGGGCTCAAGGGCATCTGCTACCTGCAGTTCACGGTCCGCACCATGGACGTGGACCTGCACTCCTCCATGGCCCCCATCGTCCACAACCCGGCCTGGAGGCTGGTCTGGGCTCTGGCCTCGCTCAAAGGGCCGGACGGCCGCGTGCTCATCCCCGGGTTCTACGAGAACGCCGGGGGCCCCACGGACAGGGACCTGGCGTACATCGAGCGAATCCCCTGGGACGTGGCGGAGTTCAAGCGCTACCACGGCATCCGTGAACTGTGGCAGGAGCGGGGCGGGCGGACGCTGTCCGTCCCGGAGATGGTGCGGGACTATCTCTTTGAGCCCACCTGCACCATCTGTGGCCTGGAGGCCGGGTACGCCGGCCCGGGCACCAAGACGGTCCTGCCGCGCGAGGCCTCGGCCAAGGTGGACTTCCGCCTGGTGGGCCGCATGTCGCCGCAGGAGGTCCTTCAGAAGGTTCGGGCTCACCTGGACAGCCTCGGCTACGATGACATCCAGGTGGAGTCCCTGGGCCCGGAGCACCCCTATCAAACGTCGCTGGAGAACCCCTTCGTGGACCTGGTCTGGCAGACGGCGAAGGAGGCCTACGGCAAAGACCCGGTCCTCTACCCGACGGCCGCGGGCAGCGGCCCGATGTATCCGGTGGGCAACATCCTGGAGGTCCCCATCATCAGCACCGGCTGCAGCTATTGGGGCTCGGGCGCGCACGCCCCGGACGAGAACATCCGCCTGGAGGACTTTGAGCAGGGAGCCTTCCACATGGCCCTGCTGCTGGAGCGGTTCGGCACCACCTCGGAGGAGCGGCGGCGGCAGGGCTAGCGGGCCGCGGAGAACCGGCGCCAGCGGCCGGAACAGGAGATGATGGCTTGCTCAGATCCGTTCAGGCCTATTTATCCCAGGCAGAGGGCAGCTTCGGTATCGTCTTTGACGACCTGACCAGCGGCGCCCACTGGGAGCACCAGGCCGATGAACCCTTTTACGCGGCCAGCGTCATCAAGGTGCCGATCATGGTGGAGGCCTTTCACCAGGCCCACCACGGCCGGCTGGACCTGGACCGGCAGCGCCTCACCTGGACCCGGGCCGACCAGGTGGGCGGCGATGGCGTCATCAAGCTGCTTACGCCCGGAACCGCGCTGCCCGTCCGCGACCTCATCACCCTCATGATTGTGGTCTCGGACAACGCCGCCACCAACCTGCTCATCGACCGGCTGGGACGGGACGCCATCCGCCAGTGCCTGGTGCGGTGCGGCATGAAGAACTCCAGCTTTTACAACAAGCTCTCGGTGGTGCCGGCGCAGCGGGAGGGCGTGAACACCATCACCCCCCGCGACGTGCAGCACCTGTTCCTGCTGTTGGCCAGGGGCGAGGCGGTCTCGCAGCACGCCTCCGACCAGATGATCGCCATCCTCAAGGAGAACCAGGACTACAGCCGGGCCGTCAAGTACCTGCCCTGGGACGAGGAGGGGCTGACGGGCGAGAGGCCCCCTGTCCAGGTCGCCCACAAGACCGGCTCCGTGAAGGGCCTCAGCCATGACGCGGGCCTCTTCTATCTGCGCGACCGCGCGTACTGCCTCACCATCCTGGGCAAGGGCCTGCCGGATGACGTCTACGGGGCCGAGGCCGTAGCCCGGATCTCCCGCCTGGTTTACGAGGAGGTCGCCGGCGGCTCCGCCGGGTCCCCCGGGGGCGAAGGCTGACCGCTGGAATCTTTCCCCAGCACCCCAACAGGCTCTCGCTCATCCCCGAATCCTTCTTCTGCGGAGAAGGTGACTTTAGGAGGAGGGAGAGGGTGAGCGGCGGACTGGACTCGTCCTGGATCACCTGGGGCCGAATGATGCTTGTGGCGCTGGGGGCCGTGGTGGCCCTGTTGGCTCTGTCCGACTTCCGGAGGGGCCGCAACGGCATGGCCGGGCTGCTGCTGGTCTTTGGCCTGGTGGCAGCGGCGGTGGGCGCAACGAACCTGGTTTTTCCCGGGCAACTCTTCTGACTGGGAAGCCGTGACCTTAAAGCCTCAGCCGAGTTTCCAGAAGAAGTAAGGGCCGACCCCCGTAAAGGGGACCGGCCCTTCGACTACCTATACCAGCCCGCCGGGGGTCTCCGGCCCTCGGCATGACTACGTGTCCTGGAGGGGTGTATCACATGAAGCGGTTCCTACGCTCCGGACTGGCCCTTCTGCTGACGGTTGCCATGCTGGTTGGCCCGGCCTCCTCGGCCCTGGCCGACAAGGGCGGCAACGGTCACGGTCGCGGCAACCGGTTCAGCAGCCAGTTTGGCGACTGGCAATCAGGCTTCTGGGCCAATGAGTCGCTGGCCCGCATGATCATCAAGGGCGTCATGAAGGGCGGCACCAACGGCGCCGGCCTGGAGGTCGACGCCAACCGTCCCGTCACCCGGCTGGAGGCCGCCGTCATGTTGGTGCGGCTGCTTGGACTGGATCAGACCCAGCCGGCCTATCCGAACTTCCAGACCAGCGACGACGAGGACCGGTACTACAACCCTCTGGGGCTCAAGTTCAAGCTTGAGTCCAAGAATGGCAAGGTTGAGTATGAGTTCGAGTTCGACGACGATCAGGCCATTCCGCTCTGGGGCCGCGACGCCGTGGCTATCGCCATGGAGAAGGGCTTCCTGATCTTCGACGGCCGCCACTTCAACCCCATGGCCCCGCTGAAGCGCGTGGAAGCCGCCATCATGCTGGTAAAGGCCGCCGGCCTCGACGCTGAGGCCCAGGCCCGTGCCGGCGCGGCCCTGCCGTTCGTGGACGCCCCCGCCATCTCCTATATGGCCAAGGGCTACGTCTCGGTGGCCCTGGAGAAGGGCTTCATCAACGGCAACCCGGACGGCACCTTCCAGCCCAACAAACCCGTCACCCGGGCCCAGTGGGCCGCCCTGCTGGACCGCCTCGACCGCGGCCAGTCCAGTGACCAGCGCCAGGTGAAGGGCACCATCACCGCCATCAATCAGGGCGGCACCGGGCTTCCTACCATCTCTATGACCACGCCGGTTTTCCCGAACGGCGTCACCTACACCGTGGCCGATCAGGCCGTGTTCTTCGTGGGCGGCCAGGAGGCCACCATCAATGACCTGCACGTGGGCGACCAGGTGCTGGTGCAGCTCTCCGACACCCGTCAGATCCTGATGGTCACCGCCGTGGGGCAGACCAACCCGGCCCTGACCGGCAGCGTGGTGGCCTTCACCGCTCCGTCCGGCACCCAGAACGGGACCATCATCCTGCAGGGCGCCACCGGCGCCGGCCAGGCCTACGCCGTGGCTCCCACCGCCGTCGTGCGGCTGGGCGCCCTCCCGGCCGCCTTCGCCGACGTCAAGGTGGGCGACCAGGTGACCCTCACCGTCAATAACGGCATGGTCACCGCCATCACCGTCAACGTCTCCACCCAGAAGGTCCAGGGCACCGTCACCGCCAAGACCACCGGCGTGAACGGCACCCTGAACACCCTGACCCTGCAGACCCCGGCCGGCGCTGCCACGACCTACACGGTGGCCGCCAACGCCAGCATCGTCTCGGCGGCCGGCGCCAACCTGACCTTCGCCGACATCAAGGTGGGCGACAGCGTGGAACTGCAGATTCAGCGTTCCCTGGCCGTCTCGGTCAAGGTGCTGCAGTCCACCTCCGTCCAGACCGTGAACGGCAGCCTGGTGGGCCTGACCATCGGCTCCTCGGCCTCGCCGTCCAGCCTGACGGTCTCCACCACGGCCGGCACGCAGGTCTACTCCATCGCCGCCAACGCTGCCATCACCTATAACAACCAGGCCATCACCCTGGGCGACCTGCGCATCGGCGACACCGTCACCCTGACGGTCACCGGCGGCGTGGTCACCTCCATCGTGGTCGGTCAGCGCCAGACCCAGACCGTCTCCCTGACCGGTCAGGTCAGCAACCTGAACAGCCTCAACCAGACCCTGACCCTGACGGTCTCAGGCACGGCCTACAACGTAGGCTGGAACGACCTGACCGCCTTCACCTACCAGGGCCAGGCCGCCACAGCGGCCTCGCTGCAGAACGGCCAGACCGTCAAGGTCACCGGCGCCCTGGTGGCGAGCAGCCTCCTGGCCACCAAGGTTGAAATCCAGGTGGCCCAGAGCAGCGTCTCCGGCACCGTCTCCGCACTCACCAACAACAGCGGCACCACCCCCGACGTGCTGGTGCTGAACACCGGCTCGGCCACGGCCATGTATCAGGTCAACCCGGACGTCGCGGTGACCTGGAACGGCCTCAGCCTGACCTTCGCCGACCTGGTGGTGGGCGACCAGGTCACCCTGACCCTGACCAACGGCATGGTTTCGGCCATCGCCATCACCGGCCGCACCACCCAGGCCGTCAGCCTGACCGGTCAGGTGTCCGGCCTCACCGCCACCAACAAGAGCTTTACCCTGACCGTGGCCGGCTCGTCCGGCAACACCGCCTACACGGTGGGCTGGAACGCCCAGACGGTCTTCACCTACCAGGGACTCAGCGTCACCTCCAGCCAGCTGGCCAACGGTCAGCAGGTGACGGTGACCGGCACCGGTGCCGGCAACCTGGTGACCGCCTCCAAGGTGGATATCCAGGTTAACCAGGCCAACCTCTCCGGCACCGTGGTCTCCTTCACGGTGCCCACCGCCTCCGGCAATGGCGCCATCACCATCAGCGGTAGCGGCACTACCTCCAGCTTCGCCGTGGCGCCCACCGCCAGGGTGACCTGGAACGGCCTCAGCCTGACCTTCGCCGACCTGAGCGTGGGCGACGGCGTCAAGCTGGCCCTGACCAACGGCATCGTCTCCGGCATCGAGCTGACCAGCCACCCGTCCACCACCGTCAACCTGACGGGCAAGGTCTCGGCCCTGGACGCTCAGGCCAACACCTTCACCCTGACGGTCCAGACGACGGACGCTAACGGCCAGGCCGTGAGCCAGACCTACACCGTGGGCTACTCCGGCCAGACCTCCTTCACCTATCTGGGCCTCAGCGTCTCGGAGTCCTCGCTGGCCAACAACCAGACCGTGACGGTGACGGGCGGCCAGGTGGGCCAGGCCGTCTCCGCCACCCTCGTGGACATCCAGCAGGTGAACTAGACAGCCGCATCTGAGGCGGCCTCGCACGTGTGAGAGAGTTTTACAGAGCAGCCCCGCCGGCCGGCGGGGCTGCCTCCGTTCAGTCCCCCGCTCCCCAGGCAAAGTCGACGAGTGAGGCCGTCCCTTCTCAGGCAAGCTATACCAGGGAGGGGATGAAGCGTGGGAGCCTATCTGGAGTTTCAGGACCTGCTCCTGAATCTGTTTGAACAGGCCGGCCTGGAGGCCCTGACTGTGCATGACTACATCGACACGGAGCAGCTGGGGCGTCGCTGGGACATCCTCTGCCGCCACCACCGTCACACGGCCGACAATGAGGATGTCGTCACCAACGTGTCCGTCCGCCTCAACAGCCCCCTGGAGGTGCTGCTGGAGGAAGCCCAGGCCCTCGGCTGGGAGCCGGGCGAGGACGTCAACCAGGACGAAAGCGCCGACGGTGAACTGGAGGTAGAGATTCGTCTCGCCGGTCACCTGGTGGGGGAGGACGCCAGACCCCTGTGGGACACGCTCCAGTCCACCGTGCCGAACACGGGTGTCTTCGACCAGATGGCTCTGGTTCGCGAGGAGCGCCTGGGGACCGGCGGGACGTACGGCGAGGTGGAAGGGGGGTCCACCGTGCACCTGCGGTTCGCAGCCTACCCGGAGCCCCAGGACTTCTGTCGCGACAGTTTCTGGGCGGCCTTGGCCAAGGTGCTGGCCGACACCCTGGACCTGTTCTACCGTCAGTTTCCGGAAGAAGAAGGGGAGCCGTCCTAGCGGCTCCCCTTGCCGTCTGGTATCCTGGGAGCGAGGAGGGACGCCCATCAAGAAGACTGATTTGCCCAGGGACCCGGCCCCGCCGGGAGAGCGCTTTCTGCTGGTGGACGCCTCCAGCCTCATCTTCCGCGCCTACTACGCCTTGCCGGAGATTTCCGGGCAGGGAGGGCGGCCCGTGCAGGGCGTGCTGGGCTTTCTCAACATGCTCTTTCGACTGGCCGATGACCTTGCGCCCGGCCGCCTGGCGGTCTGTTACGACGGCGGCATGAGCCGGCGGGAAGAGGCGTTCCCGGAGTATAAGGCGAACCGGGCCGAGGCCCCCGACGACCTGCTGGAGCAGTTCCTCATGGTCGGTCAGGCTCTGGAGGCCCTGGGGCTGCACACGCTGTACGTCGAGCGGTCGGAGGCGGACGACCTGCTGGCGACGGCCGCCCGCCTCGGCGAGGCGGCCGGGCTGGCACCGCGCGTCGTCACTGGGGACAAGGACCTACTGCAGGTGGTCACCGACCGGACCCACGTGCTCTTCACCCGGCGGGGAGTCACCGACCTGGCGGTCATGACCCCGGAGACGTTCCGCGAGCGGTACCACATCGAGCCCGCCCGGTTCCCCGACTTCAAGGCCCTGATTGGGGACAAGTCAGACAACCTGCCGGGCGTCACCGGGGTGGGGGAGGCCACCGCCATCCAGCTCCTGCGCCGCTTCGGCAGCCTGGAGGAGATCCTGGACCGTTCCGCCGAGGTCGGCGGGCACCTGGCCCTGACCCTGGCGGAGCAGGCGGACCAGGCCCGGCTGACCTTGCGCCTGGCCACGCTGGACCGGGGCGTTCCTCTCCCCCTGGACCTGGAGGAGGCCCGCTTCTCCTACCGTCGCCTGAGGCCGGAGGGAGTCGAGGCCTTGCTGACGCTCGGCCTCAGGGCCCTGGCGGAGCGGTTGGCTAAGAAGATGGTGGCTGCGGCACGGGAGGCGTAAGCATGACGGCAGGCGCAAGCATGACGGGAGGCGAGAGCACGGCCGGCGGGCGGTCACTGGACCCACTGGTGCAGAGCCACGTGCAGCTGCTGCGGCTCTCCTCCCAGCGTCCCTTTGACCAGGCCCTGGCCCACCGCGTACGGACCCTTCTGGCGCAAGCGGTCGAAGCCCAGGCGGCCCCCGGCCTGCCCCCTGAACATCGGGATTTGCTGGCGCGGATGCGGGCCCATTGGGAGAGCTACCTGCAGCAGAATGAGCCGTGAGAAGGAGCCCCTGCCGAGGACGGCGAGGGCTCACAACCTGAAACCCTCGTCCACCGGACGAGGGTTTCAGCATACAGAGCCTTATTCGCGGTCCGTCAGATCGTCCATCTCCTGTCCGTTATAGGCCTCCATCAGGGCGGCGAGGGCATCGCCGTGGTCATCCCAGGCGCCGACCGAGGAGTTCAGGTTTGCGCCCGCCAGGTGAAAGTGGTCCTCCAGTGATTGGACGACCCTGCTCGTCAGGCCGCCGCGGTCCCTGCGGCCCGGTACGGCGTTATAACCGTCGCCGCCTGCTTCCTGCCGGCCCGTTGCTCTCGGCATTGCGCATTCCTCCCGTTGCTAGTCTGTCCAGGTCAGGCTGAAACTCGGCCAAGTTCCGTGGCCAAAGACTGGATGGCCGCTCCAAACGCCGGGCGAACGGCCTCCGTTTTCCACCCCGGAGCTTTCTGTTACACTTGAACCGAGGTGAGGGGACAAGTTGAAAATCGGCTGCCATCTGAGCATCGCCAAGGGCCTGGAAGCGGCGGCGAAGAACGCCGTGCGCCTGGAGGCGGAGGGCTTTCAGTTCTTTACCAAGAACCCGCGCGGTTTTCGCAGCAAGACCATCAACTACACGGATGCGGAGAAGGGCGTGGCCCTGATGCGCCGGCATAATCTGGCCACCATCGCCCACTCGCCCTACATCACCAACCTGTCCACCCCCAAGCCGGACCTTCAGGACCTGACAGTCAGGTCCCTGGTGGAGGACCTGACCATCTGCGATGCCTTCGGCACGCCGGGCCTGGTCGTTCACTGCGGCAAGCACGTGGAGATGGGGGAAAGCTATGGTCTGGACCGGATGGTCGAGACGCTGAACCTGATTCTCGACGCCTATGACGGCCCGTGCCAGATCCTGCTGGAGAACACGGCGGGGCAGGGCTCCGAGGTGGGAACCACCCTGGAGCAACTGGTCGAGACCCGTAACAGGACCAACGGGCCGGAGCGCATCGGTTTCTGCTTCGACACCTGTCACGGCTTTGCCGCCGGCCTCTGGAACGGCGATCTGCTGGGCTCCTTCCTGAAGGCGGGCCGGGACACCGGCTACCTGGAGTCGCTGCGCGCGATTCACCTGAACGATTCCAAGGGGCCTTTCGGCAATCATCGGGACCGGCACGAGTTCATCGGCAAGGGCAACATCGGCGAAGAGGCCCTGGCCGCGTTCCTGCGTTCCCCCGAACTGCAGCACCTGCCGGTTTTCCTGGAGACGCCGGTGGAGGACGAGAACGCGTACGGCGCTGAGATGGCCTATGTCCGGCGACTGGCAGGCAAGGATGGGGATGCTCTGGAGGGCCGCGCATGAGCGACGAGGACCTGCAGCGGGACCGGGAACAGAATGCGGATGACCAGTTGACGGAAGAGGAGCGCACCTTCGGCCGGCAGGGCATGGAAGAGCCCCAGGACCTGGCCACAGAGTGGGCGATGCGCCGCGGTTGCTCCGGCTGCGGGCTGGTCCTCCTGCTGCTTTTCGTCATCATGGTGGTCTCCATGTGCGTGGGCCCTACCCGGCCCAAGCTCTTCTAGAACCCGCAGGCCCTCACAGGTCCATCGAATCAGTATGACGACCTGGGCCGCAGGGGCTAAAGCCTCTGCGGCCGTGCTATAATTGAGGTCCCGGAGGTGAGCCCCGTGACCAAGAAGACGGGCCCCATCAGCCTCGCCGAGGTGCGGCGGCAACTGGAGGGCCTGGGCGAAATCGTCGACGACGGCGTGGTTATCGGCTACGTGGACGCCGCTCTCCGTTACAAGGTGGCCGAGGAGCATCTCGGTCACGGCGGCTTTTTGGAAGTTCGTCGGGATGAGGCGACGCGCGACTATGTCGCCAACGAGTACGATGCCTTGCAGGACCCCCGGACCGGGCGCCTCTACCCGGGCGGCTATTCCGCCCAGGGTGTCTGGCGTGTGGCCGACCCGGAGCAGGCCGCCCGACAGATCATGGATTACCTCCGACGAGCGGACCTGGCGGCTGAAGACTGAGGGGGGCTCATCATGGCAGTACGGCGCGTTCCCCTGTTCCCCCTGAGCCAGGTGCTCTTTCCCAACATGGTCCTTTCCCTGCACATCTTCGAGCCGCGCTACCAGCAGATGATCAACCGGTGCATCGATCAGGACCTGCCTTTCGGCGTGGTGCTCATTCGTCACGGCCGTGAGGTGGGCGGTCCGGCGGTGCCCTTCGAAATTGGCACAATGGCCCGTATCACCGACGTGGAGCGCCTGCCCGGCGGCCGGATCAACGTGGTCACCGTGGGGGTCAACCGCTTCCATCTCGAAGGCGTCAGCTACGACGAGCCGTACCTGGCGGGCGACATCGAGTTCCTGGAGGAGGGCGAAGTTGACGACCGGCGCGCGCCAGCCCTGGCCCGCCGGGTGACAGCCCTGTTTTCCCGGTACCTTGAGCTGTACGCGGAGTTGTCGACGGACGATCGGGAAGAGGACCAGGACGAGGAGGACGGGGAGGGGGACGGCGATTCGGGGACCGGGGAGACGGACGTCTCGTTGGCCGAGGCGGTGGACGAGGCGGGGCAGGCCCTGGCGGAGGCTCTGGAGCAGCCCGTCCAGGAGGACCTGTCCCCCGTGGACGATTCGGCCGGGCCTGAGCCCGGCCTCCTAAGCGACCGTCCGGCTCTTCCCAAGCACCCCGGCGCCCTGGCCTATGCCGTGGCGGCCTCTGCCGGCTGGCGCCAGCGGGACAAGCAGGACCTCCTGGAGAAGACCACGGCGGCGGAGCGCCTGAGGGCCGAGGCCGGCCTGCTCCAACGCGACATCGCCAGCATGCTGGGACTGCGCCGCCGGCGCGAGGAAGGCGGGCGCCCGCCCTTCTTCGGCCCCTGCTCCGCCAACTGACGCGCAGGAGGTTTGTCGTGGATACTCTCAACCTGACGCCGCAACAACTGGAACGCTACTCCCGGCACCTGCGGCTGGGCGAGGTCGGGCCCGAGGGCCAGTCAAAGCTGCTGGCCTCCCGGGTCCTGGTGGTGGGCCTGGGCGGGCTGGGGTCGCCCGTGGCCCTCTACCTGGCTGCCGCAGGGGTGGGCACCCTGGGGCTCCTGGACGACGACCGCGTCGCCCTGAGCAACCTGCAACGCCAGGTGCTCTATGCGGAGGAAGACCTGGGGCGGCTCAAGGTGGAGGCAGCTCGCCGCCGTCTGCAGGCGATGAACCGGGATCTGCGGGTCATCGCCCATCCGGTGCGCCTCACGGCGGATAACGCGGAGGAGATTCTCCGGGGCTACGATGTGGTGGTGGGCGGCGCGGACAATTTCCCCACCCGCTACCTGCTCAGCGACGCCTGCGTCCTCCTGGGCAAGCCCCTGGTCGATGGCAGCGTGCTCGGATTCACCGGTCAGGTGACCACCTTCCTGCCGGGGAAGGGCTGCTACCGCTGCCTCTTCCCCGCGCCGCCGCCGCCCGGAGCCGTTCCCAACTGCGCTGAGGCGGGCGTCCTGGGCGCCATGGTCGGGCAGGTCGGCTCCCTGCAGGCCATGGAAACGCTGAAACTCCTGATGGGCCTGGGCGAGCCCCTCTCCGGCCGGCTGCTGCTCATGGACGCGCTGGCCGGCGACGTGCAAGAGATTCGCTGGAGCCGCGACCCCGGCTGCCCTGTCTGCGGCGACCACCCCTCCGTCACCGCCCTGGCTGCCATGGACTACCCGGCCTTCTGCGGCCTGACGCCGGATGGCCCGCCGGCTCAGGCCGGCGGCCCGGACCCGGTCGATCCCATAAGCCTGGCGGGACGCTTTGACCTCAGCCCCAACGAGGCCTACCGCCTGGTCCAGTCGGGCCGCGCGGACCTCATTGACGTGCGCGAGCCCTGGGAATACGCCATGTACCACGCGGGCGGCGCCGTGCTCATCCCCCTCAGCCAGGTCCAGCGTCGGGCGGGGGACCTGGATCCCAGCCGCGACCTGCTGGTGGTGTGCGAGCACGGCCACCGCAGCCTGGTGGCGGCGGAGGCCCTGCGCCGTGCCGGCCTGGACCGGGTCTACAACGTGGCCGGGGGCATGGCCGCCTGGCTGGCCCAGGACCTTCCGGTGAAGCGAGGCGCGGATCAGTGAGGCAGGCCGGCTCGGCCCCCCTGGTGTTGGAGCCGAGACTGCTGGCGCAACTCCTTGGTCACGCCCGGCAGGAGGCGCCGCGGGAGTGCTGCGGCGTGCTGTGGCTGGACCGACCCGGAGGGGGCCAGGCCCCCGCGTCCGGCCCGGCCCTCGTCGCCGCCGCCGGCCCTCTGCCTCTGCGGTACCACCGGACGCGCAACCGGGCTTCCTCGCCGAATCGTTACGAGATGGACCCGGACGACCTGCTGGCCATCCTCGACGGCCTGACCGCCGAAGACGCCTCCCTCTGGGGCTTGTTCCACTCGCATGTTCGCCATGAGGCCCTGCCCTCGGAAGTGGACCGGACCAACGCCTATTACCCGGACGCCATCTACCTCATCCTCAGCCTCAAACCGGGCGCCGACCTGGGGCGGGGGCTGACGGTGGAGGGGGCAGCGCTCCGGGGTTTTCGCATCTGGGACGGCGAGGTGGAGGAGGTCGCACTGACCCAAGCGGGGCTCGGCGGCGCGCCGCCGCCCCTTTCGACAGATTACGCGTCATAGGAAAGCCTCGGCTTTCCTATGATTTTGCCTCTGTCAGGCCCCAAGACGACCCGCTATAATGGTGTTGTGCCCGAAGAACCGGCCCCAGCGGCTCCCACCGGGTCACACATTCTATCGAGTGAGGTCGATCGGACGTGGATTTTGACCGCGTGGCGCGCAAGACCATACTCTCCATAGCAGGCAACTCAGCCGTGACCCGGTTTGCCAAGACTTATGGCATGCGCCTTGGCGCCCGGCGGTTCGTCGCCGGGGACACCCTGGATGAAGCCGTGAAGGCCGTACAGGACCTGAACCGTCGTCATATCTCGGCCACGCTGGACCTGCTCGGCGAGAGCGTTTACAGTGAGGAGGCGGCGCGTGCCGCAGCAGCGTCGGTCATGGCCATCCTGGACGGCATCCAGGCCTCCCAGGTGGACAGCAACGTCTCCGTCAAGCTCACCCAGATGGGGCTGGACGTCTCCTACGACCTGTGTCTCGACAACCTGCGGGCCATCCTCGGCAAGGCCCGGGAGTATGGCAACTTCGTCCGCATCGACATGGAGGACTCGGCCCACGTTGACGTTACCCTGAAGCTCTACCGCCAATTGCGGGAGGAGTTTGAGAATACCGGTCCGGTGTTCCAGTCCTACCTCTACCGGACGGAGCAGGACATGAGCGACCTCGGCGACCTGGCCCGCAACATCCGGTTCGTCAAGGGCGCCTACAGCGAGCCGGCCAGCGTAGCCTACCCCAGCAAGGCGGACGTGGATGCCAACTACAACCGGCTGGTCCGTCTGCACCTGGAAGCCGGCCGCTACGCCGCCGTAGCCACCCACGACGACGCCATCATCGGCTCCACCCTGGAGTACGTCAAGAGTGGGGCCATCCCGAACGACCAGTTCGAGTTCCAGATGCTCTACGGCATCCGGGCCCAGCGCCAGCAGGAGCTGGCAGACCAGGGCTACAAGGTTCGCATCTACGTGCCCTTCGGTCTGGAGTGGTACCCCTACTTCACCCGCCGGCTGGCCGAGCGCCCGGCAAACCTGTTCTTCGTCATGAAGAACTTCTTCGCCAGGTAGCGCCCCACCCCAAAGACAGTAGTCAAGCCGGCGTCTTCCGACGCCGGCTCTTTGTTTTTCGCTTGATGTCAGGCAAGTCCGGCGTATTGCTCAAGTCGCGCCCCTTGAATCCCGCGCACTCTGAAGGAGAAAGCCGTGAAAAGAGGCCGCTTCCGGAGTCTTAGCCGCCTCGACGGCGGAGAACGGTCGATTCAGGCGGAATTTTATGGTTTGTGAATTTCATCACAAAGGAGTAATATCTAGTTGGGGCAAAGAAGGGCACAGGAGCCAATAAGTCGAATTTAGTAGATAAAATGTCGAAAGTCGTGGAGCGAGTTAGGCCGGCAGCCCATATCGGCGCCCGTCAGAGGGAGGGCATGGATTGTGACTCGGCATTGCATCACATCTGCGGATCCCCGTTGGACCCAGTTGGACGTGGTGATGGAGCGCTACCGGGACGTGCCCGGTGGGCTGATTCCGGTGCTGCACCAGGCCCAGCAGCTCTTCGGCTACCTGCCGGAGGAGGTGCTGGACCACATCGCCGCCGGGCTGGGCCTGCCGGCCAGCCACGTCTACGGCGTCGTTACCTTTTACAACTTCTTCTCCACCGAACCCGTAGGAAAGCACCGCATCAACGTCTGCCTGGGTACGGCGTGCTACGTGAAGGGGGCCGGCAACATCCTGGCCGAGATCACCAAGGAACTGGGGATTGAGCCGGGCGGGATCACGGAGGACGGCTTCTTCTCCCTGGAGGTGGCGCGCTGTGTCGGCGCCTGCAGCCTGGCTCCGGCCGTGGTCATCGACGGCGAGGTCTTCGCGCGCGTCACCCCGGATCAGGTCAAGGGACTCCTGTCCCAGTACCGGGAACCGGCCGCCGCTCCGGCCGCGGTGCCGGCCACGGCCCGCAACGCCTCCGTGGAGGTGAGACAGTCATGACCACCGCACTGGGCACCAGGCTCAACTTCCAGACCCTGGTGCAAGCCCGACGGGGCGGCGAGGCCATGATGGCCATGCGCCGGGGGCAGCCCCCGGCCCAGGCCCTGCGGGCCGCCGGCGTTCTGCCGCGGCTCTACGTAATGGTCTGCGGGGATACCGGATGCCTCGCCCGCAAGAGCGACAAGACCCGGGACGCCCTGATTCAGGCCATGTCGGCATACGGCCTGGACAGCGATGTGGAAGTGATGCGCAGCGGCTGTTTCGGCTTCTGCTCGCAGGCCCCTGTGGTGGTGACCTACCCGGACGGCATCTTCTACTGTCAGGTCAAGCCGGAGGATGCGGAGGAGATTGTCACCCGCCACGTCCTGGGCGGCCAGCCGGTGGAACGCCTGCTGTACCAGCCAGACCCCAGGGTGCGCCAGCGCGTCGCCCGGATGATGGAGATGTCCTTCTTTAAGGGGCAGCAGCGCATCGCCTTGCGGAACCTCGGCCTGATTGACCCGGAGTCCATCGAGGAGGCCATCGCCGCCCGGGCCTACGAGGCCCTGGCCAGGGTGCTTCAGGAGATGACACCGGAGCAGGTTATCGCCGAGATGAAGCGCTCAGGCCTGCGCGGTCGCGGCGGCGCCGGGTTCCCCACCGGGCTCAAGTGGGAGATTGCCCGCAACACCCCGGGCGACATCAAGTACGTGACCTGCAACGCCGACGAGGGCGACCCCGGAGCGTTCATGGACCGCGGCATCCTGGAGGGCGACCCCCACTCGGTGCTGGAGGCCATGGCCATTGCCGGCTACGCCATCGGCTCACACCACGGGTTCATCTACGTCCGGGCGGAGTACCCCAACGCCGTCCGCCGCCTGGAGCGGGCCGTCTCCCAGGCCACGGACCTGGGGCTCCTCGGTGAGCGCATCCTCGGTTCCGACTTCAGCTTCCACGTGGAGCTGCGTCTGGGCGCCGGCGCCTACGTCTGTGGCGAGGAGACCGCCCTCATGGCCTCGGTGGAAGGCAAGCGGGGCATGCCGCGGCCGCGTCCGCCGTTCCCCTCGGACGCCGGGCTCTGGGGCAAGCCGACCCTGAACAACAACGTGGAGACCTATGCCAACGTCCCGCCCATCATCCTGAACGGCGGCGACTGGTACGCCTCCATCGGGACCGAGAAGTCCAAGGGCACCAAGGTCTTCGCCCTGGCCGGCAACGTCACGAACACGGGCCTGGTGGAGGTGCCCATGGGCACCACGCTGCGGCAGATCGTCTACGACGTCGGCGGCGGCATCCCCAAAGGCAAGAAGTTCAAGGCGGCGCAGACCGGCGGCCCGTCCGGCGGCTGCGTCCCCGCCGAGCACATCGACACGCCCATCGACTACGAGAGCCTGGCGGCCCTGGGGTCCATCGTCGGGTCGGGCGGCCTCATCATCATGGACGAGGACGCCTGCATGGTGGACGTGGCGCGCTACTACCTGGAATTCACCCAGGACGAGTCGTGCGGCAAGTGTCCGCCCTGCCGCATCGGGACCAAGCGGATGCTGGAGATTCTGAACCGCATCGTCGCCGGCGAGGGCGAGGAGGGGGACATCGAGCGGCTGGAGTCGCTGGCGTCCTCGATCAAGGCCACGTCGCTCTGCGGCCTCGGCCAGAACGCACCGAACCCGGTTCTGTCCACCATCCGCTACTTCCGCGACGAGTACGAGGCCCACATCCGCCACAAGCACTGCCCGGCCGGACGCTGCAAGGAACTGGTGGAGTACCGGGTGAACGCAGAGAAGTGCATCGGCTGCACCCTGTGCATCCGGGTCTGCCCCTCCGGGGCCATCACCGGCGAGCTGAAGAAGCCCCACGCCATCGATACCGAACTCTGCGCCAAGTGCGGCTCCTGCTACGACGTGTGCCGCCCGAAGGCCATTGAACGCTAGGAGGCAGGCCACATGACCAGGACCATTCACCTCACAATTGACGGCCGCCCGGTTCAGGTCGCCCCCGGCACCACTGTGCTGCAGGCGGCGAAGGCCGCGGGCATTCACATCCCGACCCTGTGCTACCTGGAGAAGATCAACGCCATTGGCGCCTGCCGGGTCTGCCTGATTCAGGTGGAGGGGATGCGGGGGTACCACACCTCGTGCACCCTCCCGTCGGCAGAGGGCATGGTGGTGCACACAAAGACCCCGGCCCTGCGCGACGCCCGCCGGACCGTGGTGGAACTGCTGCTGTCCGACCACAACGTGGAGTGCCCCACCTGCCTTCGCAGCGGCAACTGCGAGCTGGAGGACCTGGCCCACGAGACCGGGGTCAGGCGCATCCCCTACGGCGGCGAGCGCCACGCCTGGCGGCGGGACCACTCCACGCCGTCGCTCAACTGGGACCTGTCCAAGTGCGTGCTCTGCCAGCGCTGCGTGGCGACGTGCAGCCAGGTGCAGACCGTGTCCGCCATCGGCCTCATCGACCGGGGCTTTGACTCGCACATCGGCGTTCCCTATGACCACGACCTGCTGCAGGCGACCTGTACTTACTGCGGCCAGTGCGCCCTGGCCTGCCCCACCGGGGCCATTACCGAGAAGGACGACACGGACGCCGTCTGGGCGGCCCTGGCCGACCCCAGCAAGCACGTGGTGGTGCAGACGGCGCCGGCGGTACGGGTGGCTCTGGCCGAGACCTATGGCCTGGCACCCGGCGCCGTGACGCCGGGCCAGATGGTGGCGGCCCTGCGGGAGCTGGGCTTCGACCGGGTCTTCGACACCAACTTTGCCGCCGACCTGACCATCATGGAAGAAGCCAGCGAGCTGGTGGAGCGGATCAAGGACAACGGACCCCTGCCGCTCATCACCTCCTGCAGCCCGGGCTGGGTCAAGTTCATGGAGCACTTCTACCCGGACTTCATGGAGAACGTGTCCTCCTGCAAGTCGCCGCAGCAGATGTTTGGGGCAGTCGCCAAGACCTACTACGCCAAGAAGGCGGGCATCGACCCCAAGGACATGGTGGTCGTCTCGCTGATGCCGTGCACGGCCAAGAAGTTCGAGGCGGCGCGGCCGGAGATGAGCGCGTCGGGCTACCGCGACGTGGACCACGTGATCACCACGCGGGAACTGGGGCGCATGCTGCACCAGGCGGGCATCGACCTGCCGGGCCTGGCGGAGGAGCCCTTTGATAACCCGCTGGGCCAGAGCACCGGCGCCGGGATGATCTTCGGCGTCACCGGCGGCGTGATGGAGGCGGCCCTGCGCACCGCCGCGGACTGGCTGGGCGGCCGGGATCTGCCGCGGCTGGTGTTCAGCGAGGTGCGCGGACTGGAGGGGGTACGGGAGGCGGAAGTC
>CALMNP010000248.1 GCA_937868875.1 uncultured Bacillota bacterium
AACCTGGAGAAGCTCCACCTCTTCGACACCGAGACGGAGCTGGCGATTCGGTAGGACTCGCCCGGTTTATACCCCATCCCCCAAAGGCCAAAAGGACGCCAAACGGCCCGGCATACGCCGGGCCGTTTCGTTTGGCTGCACTGCCCCCTACCACTCCACCACCAGCATCGTCCAGGCGTCGACCGGTGGCACGTCCACCTGCAGCACCTGGCCGACATTCTCTCGCCGTACCAGGCGGTGCTCAGCCGGACGGGGCCGGCCGCCATCCCTGTCCGGGCTCGCCGTCCAGACGGCCGACGGCGGCGTGACCGCCTCCAATTCGACGGTCAGGGGCTCCGTTCGCGGCGGCTCCGGCTGGGGTCCGTTCCAGACGGGCTCCTTCACGCCGGTCAGGTTAATGAAGTGAAGGGTGGTGTAGCCCTCCCCCTCCTTCGCCAGGGTCCACAGCGTGCCGGGTTCGCCGAGCGGGCTGATGGCGGCGCCGGAGATACGGCACTCGCGGACCTCGCCGCCCAGGTGCGTGGTCGTGATGTCCAGGGCATCCGGGTCGGCCAGCAAGGGACCATAGCGGGTCTGGAAGTCCCAGTACCGCCGCAGCACGTCCCAGTCTCGCCCGTCGAGCCGGCTGAACAGCGGGTAGTAGGCATCCCCCAAGATTCCATCGCCCTCCACCGGCAGCAGGTGGTATCCGCCGCTGGCGAACACCGCCGCCGAGGCCAGCCGGAGGCCGTCCATCGCTCCCTCTGGGCGTCGGCGGTCGCGGTGGAATGCGGACAGGTACGCGGCCAGGACGATGGGTCTCCGTGGCTTCAGCCGGTGGGCCCGCATGACCAGCTCATAGAGGTCGCGGTAGCTGACCATGGGCGGCCAGACCTCGATGTACAGCGCTGCCCCGGCCGCGTCCGCCATGGCCTCCAGCGGCCAGGCGCCGACACAGTTGAAGATGGCGCCCCCCTGCTGGTCGTGTGCCCGTGTGAGAGCGTCGGCCTCGGCCATCAAGCCGGGGAACACGTTCTTCAGGTGCACGACCTCACGGCGCCCGTCAGCGCGGTGCACCACGCCGGACTTGGGGGAGCCGTACGTGTCGCAGTGCAGCCCAAGGAATCCCAACTCCATCGCGGCCTGGTACTGGCCCATCAGGTGCCTCCGCCAGCCGCTCTGCGGCGACGGGTCCTGGATGAAAAACGTCCCGCCGAGGCTCATGGGCTGGCCGTCGGCGTCGCGCATGAGCCAGTCAGGGTGATCGCCAGCGAAGGGCTCCTCGCCGCCATAGACTGAGGCGTAGGCGATGGGCGCCATGCCCCGGTCACGGCAGCCGGCGACCCGCCGGCGCAATCGGCCGAAGTCCAGCTTGCGCCCCAGCGGGTCATCGAAGACCTCGGTCGGCGGCACGTACGTGTGGTGCGTATACATCCAGTCATAGAACTGCACGCAGTTGATGTGCAGGGCCAGGAGCTGCTCCAGAGATCGGTCGTCCTCGGCGGAACCGTCGGGGCCGAGAGGCGCGAAGTCCGTGAGCACGCCATACCTCGGCGCGGCCTGCCAGTGTGGCGCCACGTCGAAGGCGGTGCTGTACCAGGCGGTCTCCGCGCCGGTGTCATCAAGCAGGGTCAGGTCCGCGCCGAAGGCGCGCCAGGTCGGGCCGTCCGTGGGAAGGGGCCAGGGGACGGCTCCCGCCCAGACACCACTGGCGTCCAGGCCCAGCGGCTGTTCCAGCGACGCCAGGTTCTGCGCTCTTTCGGTCAGCCGCACCCGCAGTACGGCGCGGCCGCCCACAGGGCCGGACACACGCACCACCAGGGACGCCGTCTCGCCGGGGCGGTACTGCCCGCGGTCCGGATGGGCCTGCAAGGTCCAGGTCATGCCTTCAGCTCCTCCCGCAACACCAGGTACATGGCGTGAGACCACAGCAGCGGTTTGGCCACGGGGCCCCAGCGGTCAACCCAGGGCTGAACCATGGACGGGTCGTTCACCTTCTCCGTCACCTGTTCCGTCAGGTCGCCGCGTTCGTCGGCACGGGCCTCGATCCAGGCCAGCAACTCGTCCGCCCGGCCCCGCCTGCCCACCTTCAGGTAGTACCAGCCCAGCCAGGCGGTGAGGAGAATCCACTCGCCACCGCCGTAGTAGGTGTCCTCCGGGTAGCGGTGCACGCCGCCGGTGACGCAGCGCTTCTCCAGGTCGGCCACGGTCGCCTGCATCACCGGGTGCTCGGCGTCCAGCAGGCCGAAGGGCACGGCGACCCAGAGCAGGTTGGCGTCCACGGAGCGGCCGTCGGCAAATTTGGTCAGCCGGCCGCCGTGTACGAAGTGGTTCAGAACGTAGGCGCGGATGCGCGCCGCCGCCTCGTCCAGGGCGGGGTCCTGCCGGCGGCGATTCACCGCCCTCAACCCGCCGTAGAGGCAGGCGAGGGTCGCGGGGTGCACCTGGTCTCCATTCTCCTCCCAGGTGTCGTAGTTGGGCCGGTCCCAGAAGAGGGTCAGGTACCGAACCACCAGGTCGATGGACGGCCGAAGCTCCACCAGCAGCTCCTCCGAGCCGGCCAGCCGGACGTGCTCCATAAGCGACCACAGCCAGGCGCCGTAGCCGTCCAGTTGAAAGTGTCCCCAATCGTCGGCGCCCTCGCCGCCTTCCAGGGTGTAGCGGCAGTGCAGCCACTCCGAGGGCTCAATCGCCTGGCCCCCAGCGGCCTTCGCCTCGAGGACGTCGACCTTTGCCGCCACGCCGCGCAGGGTCCGGTCCACCCAGCGGTGATACGCCGAGGCGCTGTCGTGCTGGCCTGCCAGGTCCATGCCGTAGGCGATGAACGACCCGTCCCGAAGCCAGGAGTACTGGTAGGTTGCAAAGTTGGGCGAGGCGACGTAGGCGCCGCTGGGCGCCTGTCCCCGGCGGATGACGTCGATGCTGCGGCTGCGTAGGTCGTGGCTCATGCAGGCTGCTCCTCTCCGCTCATTCTCTGCTGCTGTTGTCGCTTCAATCCCTTACCCCTTCACGCCACCGGTGCGCAGCCCCTGAATGAAGTAGCGCT
>CALMNP010000249.1 GCA_937868875.1 uncultured Bacillota bacterium
CTAGTGGACCTTGACACTTTAATATAGTAGTTGTCTTGTTCGCGTCGATATTCTTTTTCAGGAATACCTGCCAGGAGAAGGATCGACGTGAACAAGAAGTACATCGTGCGCCTCACCCAAGACGAGCGCAAGAAGCTGGAGCGCCTGATAAGCAAGGGCCAGACCAAGGCCTACAGGATCAAGCACGCCCACATCCTGTTGAAAGCCGATGCCGATGGGCCGGCCTGGACCGATGAAGAGATCGCTGAAGCCTTCTGCTGCCACATCCGCACCGTGGAGGCGGTAAGGAGGAGGCTGGTGTTCCGGGGACTGGAGGCTGCGCTGGAGCGCAAGAGGCGGGCCATACCGCCCCGGGAGAGGATACTTGACGGTGAGAAGGAAGCCCGCCTGATCGCGCTTAGCTGCAGCCAGCCACCGGAAGGCCGCTCCCGCTGGACCTTGGAGTTGTTGGCGGATAAGATGGTGGAGCTGAAGATCGTTGACCAGATCTCGTACCAGACCGTGCGTCGGGCGTTAAAAAAAACGAGCTGAAGCCCCACCTCAAGGCCTGCTGGGTGATTCCCCCGGGCCAGAACGCTGCCTTCGTAGCCTGCATGGAGGACGTCCTAGACCTGTATCACCAGCCGTATGATCGAGGCATCCCCCTGGTCTGCATGGATGAAAGGCCGATCCAGCTGGTCAAGGAGACACGCCTACCTCTCCCAGCACTCCCCGGCAAGCCTGCTCGCTATGACTACGAGTATGAGCGCAACGGCACCGCGGTTCACTTCCTCTTCACCGAGCCCCTGGCTGGGTGGCGCAAGGTCAACGTGAGAGGCCGCAAGACGGCCCTGGACTGGGCCTGGGAGGTAAAGGAGCTCCTGGACGTGGACTATCCCCGGGCAGGGAAGGTGGTCCTGGTGTGCGACAATCTTAACACCCATACCAAGGCATCTCTCTACGAGGCCTTCAAGCCTGCCGAGGCCCACCGACTGGCCAATCGTCTGGAGATTCATTGCACGCCCAAGCACGGCAGCTGGCTGAACATCGCGGAGATCGAGCTGAGCGTCCTGCGCAAGCAGTGCCTGGGAACACCAACTCGAATCCCGGACCAGGCCACCCTGCTCAGGGCAACAAAGGCATGGGAACATGAACGCAACCGGGCACAGACAGGGGTTGACTGGCAGTTCACCACCAAGGATGCACGCATCAAACTAAAACACCTCTACCCACAAATTTAAGTGTCAAGCACCACTAGT
>CALMNP010000250.1 GCA_937868875.1 uncultured Bacillota bacterium
CGTGACCACGGCTCAAGGCTCACCACCTGAAAGAGCGTAGATTCTCCGTACCGGGCCTGAAGCTGGCGGGCCGCCTCGGCCAGTCGGAGGCGCCGCTCCTCCGTCACAGCGTCGACGGTCAGCTGTTTGGCGTTGGCCTCACCTTCCTGCAGGACCTCCAGAGCCATGGCCTCGGCGGGAGCCGGAAGGGTCACCGTCGACAGGTGATTCTGCAGGGCCAGCCGGATGCGCTCGGCAGCGGAACTCGCCTCCTTCAGCGTCACGGTCTTCTCCCAGGAGCGCTGACCCTCGAGGCCCAGAGCCAGCCGCAGGCTGCGCACCCCCTTGCCCCGCATGTCCGGCCGTCCCAGCAGGCGGGCCACCAGCTGTTTCAAGGCTGCCTGCAGCACCTGGCCGTCGGCGGTGGGGGCGGGAAAGACGAGGGACTCCCGCACCTGTTCCAGCAGGCGTCCCGGCACGACGGGCTCGCTGTCCCAACCGCCCGCCAGTTCCCAGAGCCGCCGGCCATGCTCGCCAAACTGGGCCTGGACCGCGGAGATGGGCAGGCCCGCCACCTGGCCAAGCAAGGTGAGGCCCATGACCTCCAGCCTGTGCACCACTCCGTCGGGCACAGGCAGGCGCCGCACGGGCAGAGGGGCCAGAAAAGATCTGGCCTCCCCCTCGGTTACCACCCGCGGAAAGCCGGGGCCGGCCTCCAGGGCCGCCATGCGGGCGACGAACTTGCCCGGCCCGATGCCCACCCGGGGCTTCAGTTTGGCAGGCGTCACGTCAAGGATGGCGTTGAGCAGATCCTGAATCGTGGGATAGACCGGTTCCAGACCGGCCAGGTCCAGATAGGCACAGCCCAGCCCTGCAGCCTCGACGGCGGGGCTGATGTTCTCCCACCCCCCCTGCAGGCGGCGAAAGAGCCTGGCGTAGTAGGCCGGGTCCGGAGGCAGGATGACAGCCTCCCGGCAGATGCCCATCACCTGGCGCAGGGGCAGGCCGGCATGAAGGCCGCAGTCCTCGGCCTCATAGGAACAGTCCTGCACCACCGGCCGTTCGCCGGGAGCAGGGCCGAGCACCAGGGGCTTCCCCGCCAGATCGGGACGGCGCAGTCGTTCCACCATCAAAGCAAAATGCGGGAGAAGGATGCAGGCGATACGAGCCACAGATGCCACCCCAGACAAGCGCTGCCAAATCAAGCAAAACGAGGAATCAAGAAGGCACCCTCCCGATGGGGGTGCCTTCAGTATAGAACGCGTGTTCGGAGAGGTCAAGGCGAACAGGGTAGGCTGCGAAAAAACTGCAGAACCCGGCCTGCATAGGCCCTTCAGCAGCTCTCGTCTGCCCCGCCCTGCCAGGCCAGCACGGGCATCGTCAGATACTGCTCGAACCCCAGCCGCCGCAAAATCGGCGCCGAGGTTCCAACCCGGGCCAGGCAGGTCACCAGCCGACAGCCCCGTGCTGCGGCGTCTGCCAGCCGCCAACGCACCAGTTCGGTAAAGACGCCGCGGCCGCGGAACTCCGGCAACGTCGAGGCCCCGGTCAGGTAGAGCGCCTCGCCTGTGCTGCTGTAGCGGAAACTGGCCGTGCCCGCCGCCTTGCCGCCGATGCGGCCGATAAGGTAGCCGCCCCGGCGCCCGGGGAGGTCCAGGTACTCCAGCCGCTCCCGGACCATGCGCGCCTGATCGGCCTCACTGTAGCCCCAGACGGCTGCATTGACGGCGACCAGTTCACGCATGGCACTCTCACCGGCAACGACCTCGACGGCAACGTCGGAACTCCGTCCCGTCGTGCTGCCGGACCGCGGGGAAAGGACCAGGGCAATCCCTTCGTAGGTATCCTCCCGCACGAGCCCCCGGCCCAGCAGCCGCTGTTCCAGCGAGGGCGGGCCCGAGCTTGGCCCAATCCACCAGGAGAACGACTTGCCCGCCGCACCGAAGAAGTCCAGGATCTCGGCAATAGCCTGGTCAGCCCCGGCCGCGGAGAATGAGGCGCGCACCACCTTGTTGCCATAGATGCTGCTGGAGTCCGTACGCCAGAGCAGCCGGTCGGGCCTCTTGACGGTGAGCGTGCCGGGCGGGTCGGACCCCTCCTCGTAGTCCCAGAGGCTGGCTTCGATGGTTTTTCGAATCTCCTGCAGTGACAGCGACACAGGCATCACTCCAACGTCCTGATTAGCAGCAGAGTTTGCTTTCGGTCAGTGCTTCTGCTCTTCCTCCCGACCCGCTGCTCCCGGGGCCTTAGGTGAAAATGACGTATACGTCGCATCTTGAAACCCAGATGGAACGGGCATCTCCAGATACGACGTACACGTCAATCACGTTAATGGCGGAAAGAGCACCACCCCGAGGCGAGGCCGACCCTCGCCCCACAGGCTCGCCGCTAGGCCGACACCACATGCTCCAACCGGCCGTCCTCGACCCGGAAGATCAGGCCGTGAACGGGTATTGCCTGAGGAATGAACGGCGACTGGCGGATTTTCTGGACCTGTGCCTCAACGTTCTCCCTCAAGTCGCCAAAGGCGTGAAAATGAATCTGTGAGGCGTCAACGCCGTGCTCCTTGGCCATGCGCTGCTGCAGCTCCTCATCGGTAAAAGTGGCCATGCCGCAGTTGGTGTGGTTGATGATCAGGAACTCGCGGGTGCCAAGCAGCTTGTAGGAGATGATCAGGGAGCGGATCACATCGTCGGTGACCACGCCGCCGGCGTTGCGAATGATGTGGGCGTCGCCAGTGCGCAGCCCCAGTATCTCTTCCACGGTCACTCGCGCATCCATGCAGGCTACCACCGCCAGTCGTTTGGCGGGCGGCGACGCCAGCTGGCTGCGATCAAAGGAAGCCGCGTAGGCAGCGTTGGATATCAGCAATTCTTGGATGATCGACACCAGATCGTTCCCCCTTACCCAACTATCCTATCTGGTCCATACTGTAGAAGGGCTATGCAGCCTGTCAACGGGGCAGAGACCTGGCTTTAGAAAAAGCCCCACTCCAGCGAAGGAGTGGGGCTTTTGACGCGACGCGCTGCCGCGACGTCGCCGCAGGACGGCTGACCTAAAAGTCCATGCCGCCCATGCCGCCGCCGGGCATCGGGGCGTCCTTCTTGGGCTCGGGCT
>CALMNP010000251.1 GCA_937868875.1 uncultured Bacillota bacterium
ACGTCATGGAGCGCCCACAGCCCAACCCGGCGGCCCTGCTGGCTGACCCCGCCCGCCCCCGGGTCGCACTGGTGGGCCGCCGCTACCTGGTTCACGACCACGCGCTGAGCGCCGACCTCAAACCCTGGTTCTCCCGCCACGGCGTCGCCGTGGTCACCGCCTCGGACGTGCCCTGGGCGGAACTCGAGGCCGCCTACCGCCGGGTCGACGGCTTCTACGACACGCACCGAGAGGGCCAGGCCTTCATCGAATGGGCCGCCGACAAGGTCGACGGGTTCATCGTGGTCGGTTCCTTTGGCTGCCACCCCGACGCCTTTCAGGTGGACTACCTGGCCGACTTCGCCCGCGCCAGGGGCAAGCCCGCCTGGACCTTCCGCTTCGATGAGACCGCCGGCAACGCGGGGTTTCAGACCCGGTTCGAGACCATCCTGGGTTTCCTTCAACAGCAGCGGGATCTGCGGCTGAAGCGGAGTTCGGACGACTTGGCCAAGCCGCCGGCGGGTCCACAGCCGGACGCGGCACCCGCGACCCGTGCTGCAACCCTCCGTCCCCTGTTCGTCTGGCCCTACATGGGTGAAGAACTCAACCTGGTCCTCGATGAGGTCCTCGTCCAGGTGGGGCTGCGCGACATCGCACGCCCGCCGCGACCCGTCGATGGCTCCACCCTGACGGAGGGGAACCGGCGATACACCGAATCCTGCTGCCCCTTCGCCTTCGCCACCGGCAGCCTCATGCAGTCCGTCCGCGAGACCGTGGCTGCGTTGCGCCGTGAGGCAGAGGCTGCAGGGGTGACCCCGGAACCCCGGCGCATCATGGCCCTGATGCTGCGCGGCGAGGGGCCCTGCACCTTCGGCTGGTACGCCATCGCGCAGAACCGTCACCTGCCGCTGGACCTGGCCCCAGACCTGGCCGACGGCCACCGCCTCGAACTCCTCACCATGGGCCTGGACAATGCGGTGTCGTTCCTGCGCGACCTTGCCGCCCTGGGCAACACGCGAAGGCTGGACCCCGTCATTCGCTACGTCGAAGCCCGAATGGGCGGGAGTTGGCGCGGCCTCCCGGCCCCGGCGCGCCTTCTCCTGACGCTGCGGTTTCAGTTGGCGGTACGGGCGCTGCTCGGCCCGGTCTGGGCCAAGCTCGCCGCCGCGGAGCACCTGCGCGCCCGCTCTCTCGTGCTGCGGGCCCATGAGGTGACCCCCGGCGCCGTGGCCCAGGCCTATCGGGAGGTCCTGGACGGGCTGCGCCAGGCCCATACGCGCCATTCCATTCGTGTCGCGGTGCGACGGGGCCTCCGCCGACTGAATGCGGTGCCGCGGGACCGCCTGCCGAAGCCGCGGGTGGTCTCCGTGGGCGAGATTTACGTGGCCCTGACATCCTTCGCCAATCGCGGCGTGGTCGAGAACCTGTTGGGCCGAGAGGGCATCGAGGTGGTCGAGGGCATTACCCTCAGCGGATTCATCCATCATTCCCTGCGCGTGATGCGCCGCCGCAGCCTGGCCAACCACTCGTGGGTCCGTCCGCTGCGCCTCTGGCTGGCGGAGCGCAACCTGCACTGGCTGGCCCCTCGCGTCCGTGACCCGCGCGCCCGGCCCTTCCTTCGCGTGGAGGTTGGGGGCGAGGGCATGTTCGGCGTCGCCGCCGCCCGCTCCCGTGTGGAGAGAGGATGTGACGGCATCCTCCACACCTACCCCTTCAAGTGCATGCCGGAGGGCATCGCCAAGGACGCCTACAAAGAGCTGGGCGACCTCTACGGCGTCCGCTACCTCGGCCTGTCCTTCGATAAGGAGCTGGAGATGGAGCGGGCGCGGACGGAAGTCTCCACCTTCGCCGCCCTCCTGCGCGCCCAGATGGAGGGCCGGCGGGGCTGGCCCGCTGCCCTGATCCACGGATTGCAGCGCCGCCTGCTGGGCCTGCGGCTGAACCGACTGTACCGTCTCGCCCAGCGCGGAACCCACCGCGGCTGATAGACAAGGGCGGAGCCCACCTGGCTCCGCCCTTCGCCACTCTTCGCCGTCCTCCACCGCT
>CALMNP010000252.1 GCA_937868875.1 uncultured Bacillota bacterium
CTCCAACAGGCGTCCGCCCAGGACGTCCTCGGGTGAACGGCCGCTGGGGCGCGCCAGGCCCTCATGGCCACGCCGGTCCGCGGGATCCGGCGTCGGCAGTTCCGACGCCCTCTTGAGGCCCAGGCTCTGCAGTTCCCTGAGTCGTTCCAGACGTTCTCGCAGGTCCACCTTGCCCTCCGCCTGCTCAGGCGCGCGTCCTGTGCCAGGAACGCACGCCGGCCGTTCAATTCACCAGATGGCCAGGGTCGTCAGAGTCGTTGGAGGCGGCCGCCGTCTCCCGGCGGGAGGGCCCGGGGTCGAGCCCACGGGCAACGGCGAGCAGGCGCAGGGCCGAGGCCTTGGCGCTGGGCCCCACCTCGTTGGCCGGGCCGACGCAGGAGGGGCAGCCCGCTTCGCAGCCGCAGCCCTTGATCAGCTCGCGGGCGGTCTCCAGCAGATCGCCCTGCATGTCGTAAAGCTTCTCCGCCAGGCCGATGCCGCCCGGGTAGGCGTCGTACAGGTAGATGGCCGGGCTGTCCGTGAACGGTGACCGCACCTGCGTGACGGGTCGAATGTCCTTGGGATCACACAGCAGCAGCACCGGGGCCAGGTTGCTCATCACGTTGCCGAGCCCCACCAGCCCTGACTCCAGCTCGCTGGGCGTCTCGAAGGCATCCACCACCTCCGGCGGGAAGGACAGCCAGGTGGCGGCGGTGTGCATCTGTTCCTCGGGCAGGTGGATCTTGCCCCAGCCGATGTTCTCGTGGGTGTGCAGGCGAATCTTCTTGAAGATGGTGGCCATGGCGGTGACCATGACCTCGCCGTACTGGCGGGCCACGGGAGCGTGTCGCAGGCGGGAGGCAGGGGCGGAGGGACGGGCCACCGTCCTTCGGGGCGCCATCTCGCCTTGCTTGATGACGTCCAGCACCTTCAGGTTCACGGCGAGGTTCGCGTCGGTATAGTAGTCCACGTCGACGGGGGTGACGTAGGCTTTCTTCTCGTGCCAGTCCAGCAGGTCCACGTGGTACTGCTGGCCGCCGTGCAGGTAGATGGCGTCCTGGTGGAGCATGGTCATGGCCGCCAGGCGGTCCATCTCGCCGATGACGTGGGGCTTGCCCCTGGAGGTGTCGACGATGACGAAGTTCTGGTCCGCCGCCGAGCGCAGGCTGATCTCCTCGGCCGGGAAGTTGTCCGCCATCCAGTGCCAGCGACCGCCGGTATGGCGAAGGACCTTCTCCTCCTCCAGGAACTGCAGCACCTCGCCGGTGGTCTCCACGCCGAAGGTCTCGCCGTCCTCGAAGGGCAGCTCAAAGGCGGCGCACTTCAGGTGGCTGATCAGGATCAGCAGGTTGTCCGGGTTGATGTAGCCGTGTTCCGGCGGCAGGTCCAGGAAGTACTCCGGGTGCGTGATGAGGTACTGGTCCAGGGGGGCGGAGGAGGCCACCAGCACCGCCGCCGAAGTGCCCTGCCGCCGCCCGGCGCGTCCCGCTTGCTGCCAGACGGAGGAGACGGAGCCCGGGTAGCCCACCAGGACGCAGGCGTCCAACTGGCCGATGTCCACGCCCAGCTCCAGGGCGTTGGTGGAGACCACGCCGAGGATTTCGCCCTGCCGCAGCCCCTTCTCGATGGCCCGCCGCTCCAGGGGCAGGTAGCCGCCGCGGTAGCCGCGGACCTTGCGCGAATTCAGATGACCGGCCGTCGCCTCCTGCAGGTAGGTCAGCATGACCTCCACGTTCAGGCGGCTGCGGGCGAAGACGATGGTCTGCACCTGATTCCTCAGCAGGTTGGAGGCGATGCGCCTGGCCTCCAGCAGGGAGCTGCGGCGGATGCCCAACTGCGGGTTGACCACGGGCGGGTTGTAGAGGATGAGGTGGCGCTCGCCGTGGGGGGCGCCGTTATCGTCGATGAGCAGTACGTCCTGGCCCACCAGACGCGAGGTCAGCTCCTGAGGGTTGGCGATGGTGGCTGAGGCGCAGATGAAAACCGGGTCAGAGCCGTAAAACCGCGCCAGCCGCCGCAGCCGCCGGATGACGTTGGCCAGGTGGCTGCCGAAGACGCCGCGGTAGTGGTGCACCTCGTCGATGACCACGTACTGCAGGTTCTCGAACAGCTTCACCCACTTGGTGTGGTGCGGCAGGATGCCGGTGTGCAGCATATCCGGGTTGGTGACCACCACGTGGCCGGCGGAGCGGATGGCCTGGCGGGCGGTGGGCGAGGTGTCGCCGTCATAGGTGTAGGTCTTGATGTCCACGCCCAGGACCTCCACCAGCTCCTGCAGCTCCGACACCTGGTCCTGGGAGAGGGCCTTGGTGGGGAAGAGGTAGAGGGCCCGGGCGTCCGGGTTCTTCAGCAGGGTGTTGAGCACGGGCAGGTTGTAGCAGAGGGTCTTGCCCGACGCCGTGGGCGTGACCACCACGAAGGAGCGGCGGTCGGCCGCCGCCTCGATGGCCTGAGCCTGATGCGTGTAGAGGGCCCGGACGCCGCGCGCCTTCAGGGCGGCGGGCAGCCGGGGGTCGAGGCTCTCAGGAAACGGCGCCGTAGACGCCGGCTGGGCCGGCAGGCGGTGCCAGGCCGTGACGTTGGACATGAAGGAGTCCGAGGCTTGCCACTGCTCCAGGAGCTGGGTCAAGTTCAAAGGTACAACCCCCTGGGGCCATGATATACGAACAGACGTTCCTGGTCAACGAACACCGGTCGGCAAGTTGCGACAGCGTTTGCTGAGTGCTGACGCGGTAGAAGATGAGGCATGTTCGGTGCCCGTAGTTGGCGCCTCATGTTATACTACTAAATGGTTATTAAAGGTTGGTTCTATCGCTTGTAAGTGAGGTGCGTTACGTGATCATTCATGGCGATGCTCGGCAGAGGCTGGACGTGCTTGCCTTCGGCCCCCATCCGGACGACGTTGAGATCGGCATCGCCGGCACCCTGTGCCGCCTGGCGAAGGAAGGCCAGGCCGTCGGCGTGTCCGACCTGACGCGCGGTGAACTCTCCAGCAACGGCACGGTGGAGGAGCGCCTCAGCGAGTCCCGTGCCGCAGCCGCCATCATGGGCATCGCCGTGCGCGAGAACCTGGAACTCCACGACGGCGGCCTGGATAACTCGGCTCGCACCATGCGGCCCATTATCGAGGCCATCCGGCGCCACCGGCCTCGGGTTGTCTGCATCCCGCACGGGGATGACCGTCATCCGGATCACGTTGCGGCATCGCGCCTGCTGACGGAGGCGGCCTACCGGGCGGGCCTGTCCAAGTGGCCCGCCGGCGAAGAGCCCTACCGTCCGGAGCGTGTGGTCTATTACTTCATTAACGGCAGTGCCCAACCCTCCTTTGTTGTCGGCACTTCGGCCTATTTTGAGCAGAAGATGGAGGCCCTGCGAGCCCACGCCAGCCAGTTCAGCCGGACGGCAGCGGGCACAGCCACTCCCATCAATGACCCGCAGTACTTCCAGATGATCGAGGCGCGGGACCGCTACTTCGGTTCCCTGGTGGGAGAGCGGTACGCAGAGGGGTTCGTCTACCAGGGCGTCATCGCCCTGCCGTCCCTGGCGACCCTATAGGAGGAAAAGCCAGTGCGCATCGGCATCGTCTGCTATCCGTCCGTGGGCGGCAGCGGCGTGGTCGCCACCGAACTTGGGAAGCACCTGGCCACCCGCGGCCACGAGATTCATTTCATCAGTTCAGAGGTGCCCTTTCGCCTTAACGAGTTCCACGAGAACATCACCTTCCACGAGGTGGAGACGCCCCTTTACCCGTTGTTCAAGGAACCGCCCTACTTCATCACCCTGACCAACAAGATCGCGGAAGTGGCGCGGATGCACAAACTCGACATCGTGCACGCCCACTACGCCATCCCCCATGCGGCCAGCGCCTATATGGCGCGCTGCATTCTGGGGCCCAACAGCTTCAAGGTGGTCACCACCCTGCACGGGACGGACATCACCCTGATGGGGCAGGACCCATCGTTCACGGAGTCCATCGCCTTCAGCATCAACCAGTCCGACGGCGTCACCGCCGTGTCCAACGACCTGCGGCAGGCGACCTACGAGGCCCTGCCCGTCACCCGCGACATCCAGACCATCCACAACTTCCTGGACTGCGCCGTGCACCACCGGGTGAGCATCCCGTGGCTGAAGAACCGCTACACCAAGCCCGGCGAGAAGGTCATCCTCCACATGTCCAACTTCCGCGCCGTCAAGCGTGTGGAGGACGCGGTCAGGGCCTTCGCCCTGATCGCCAAGGACGTGCCGTCCCGCCTGATGCTCCTCGGCGACGGGCCGGAACGCGCCGCCGTCCACCGCCTGGTGCTGAAGCTGGGCCTGGAGCGGCAGGTGACGTTCATGGGCAAACAGGAGCAGGTCATCGAACTGCTGTCGCTGGGCGACCTGTTCCTCCTGCCGTCGGAGCAGGAGAGTTTCGGCCTGGCGGCTCTGGAGGCTATGGCCTGCGAGGTGCCCGTCGTCGCCTACAACGTCGGCGGTCTGCCCGAGGTCGTGGTGGAGGGCAGCACGGGTTACCTGGTGCCCCTCGGCGACGTGGACGCCATGGCCGAGCGCAGCCTGCGCCTGCTCGGCAACCCGGATCTCCAGCGCGAGCTGGCCATCGGCGCCCGCCAGCGGGTGAAGTCCACGTTCTGCTCCGACCACATCGTGCCGCAGTATGAGGCGTTCTACGAGGCCATTCTGAACGGCCACGACGCTGCCCAGAACTGGCCCTAGGGAACCGCGCCCGAGGAGGTCAGCGCCGCGTGAAGGACTACATCCGTGAACTCCGCAGCCGGGTCGGGCACTGGCCCGTCATCATGGTGGGGGCCGGGGTCATCGTC
>CALMNP010000253.1 GCA_937868875.1 uncultured Bacillota bacterium
CGTCCAGTACCTGAAGCTGTTCGTCCCGACGATGATGGACTACCTGACCGACGACCCGGAGCAGCCGGGCGAACGCGAGCGCATTATCCGGACGAAGATCCTGCGCGCTCGCCTGGAGGACCCCACTGGCCTGGCCGCCGAGAAGGACGTCGAGAAGGTCCTGCAGCAGGCGGCCGGAGGTAACGGCGGTGGCTAGGAAACGGCCTAAGGTCGGTGACCCGGTCCGGATCTTGACCGGCTGGGCCAAGGGCCTGGTCGGTCGGGTGACGGCCCGGGAGGACCACGGGGACGTCTTCCAGGTAACCATCAGGGCGGCCGGGGAAACAGTCGTGCAGCGCTACCCGTACTGGTCGGTGGAGCGCTTGGAGAAAGGGGCATAGCCCATGGCCAGGCGCCGCCTGGACTCGCTGAGCCAGATGGCTCTGCAAAATGTACAGGCGCAGCGCAAGGCCGCTGGCTCCTACGCCCAGGAGATCCTGGCCGCTCGGGCTCGGTTCATCACGCTACGCCTGCAGAAGGACCAGGCCATCCGGCGTATCTATGAGACCGCGGCGGACAACGTTGCCAGCGAGATCAGGTCCCTTGTTCCAGGCGGCAGCCCACTTCGGCGCCGGCACATGACCGCCCTGGAGAAGGTGCTGCGCACCCTGGCCAACGACATCAATCAGGGCGTCACCCGGGAGCTGCAGGACGGCATCGTCCAGTCCGTCGCGGCCGGTGTGCAGCCCCATGCAGCCATCACGGCAAGGCTCCTGGCGTCGGCCGCGGGCGCCGGCGGCCCGCCACTAGACCTGGTCCGGGTGCAGTGGCTGTTCGCAGGCGTCAACCAGCGGGCGGTGGAGGCGATCTGGGCCCGGGTGGACCCGAACGGGCTCCGCCTCTCGAACCGCATCTGGAAGGCGGCACGGCGAAACCAGGACGTGCTGCGCGACCTGGTTGTGGATGCGGTAGCCCGAGGGCGCGACTCGGTTGCCCTGGCTCGTGACCTGGAGCAGTACCTGAAGCGCCGGACGCCTGCCGCGGCCTTCCCCAACATGATGCGGCGGATGGGCCGGCGCATCCCCAAGGATCTCTCCTATGAGGCACTGCGCCTGGCGCGCACCGAAATGACGGCGGCCTTCGGCGAGGGTACCATCGCGGCCGGCGCCGTCGCCCCCAGCTACCTGGGCATCAAGTGGGTGTTGTCAGGCGCTCATCCGGAGCCGGACGTCTGCGACGAGCGAGCCCGGGGCGGGCCCAACGGCAACGGCGTCTACCCCAAAGGTCAGGAGCCGGCATATCCGGCTCACCCTAACGACCTGTGCAGCCTGATCCCCCAGCACGAGGAGCCGAAGGATTTCGTCGAGCGCCTGAGGAAGTGGCGGGACAACCCAGCGAGCGACCCCGCGCTGGAGGATTGGTACAACAACATCTACAGCCAGGGCCTGGTGCCCGGTGGGCTGACAGGCTCGCCCGCCATAACTGCACTTACTGCGACGCCGCCCCCGGCGCCGTCATCCCGGCAGGTATGGGAGCGGGCGGTTGAGAGCCTGATTGGCGGCGACGATGGTGCCGCAGTTGACCTGGCAAACATCGTCCGGTCAGAGTTCGACGCCTCGCTGGCCATCGTGCCCCGGTTCCTCTCTCGGGTGAGGATGGACCGATCCGGCATGGCCAAGCAAGGACTCAAGGAAGTCTTTGAAGGACTGGCCTGCCTGCCACTTCAGGCTACCAGAGACAACACCTATCTCTCCCACCTGACCCTTGGCGATGATATTGGGTACGGAGTATTGGGCAGCTACAATCAGATTAGCCATACCGTGCGGATCGCCGAGCAGACATTCTTCGGGGGACTTGATAGTCTGGTTCCGGGTCGAACTAATGTGTTTGAGACTGTTCTCCACGAGGTAGGCCATGCAGCCCACCGATCAATGGTGTGGGAGGACTACCGGAGGTTCTTTGACGAGCTCTGGAACTTGCCTGCGTCGCGCACAGGTCACAGCGGCATGTGGAATCGGTGGCTGTATCGGCAAGTCACTGGGACGGTCAAGGACCCCGACGGTTCCACTGCTTACGGGCGCGTTGACCCCCTGGAGGACTTCGCCGAGACGTGGCGCATCGTGTTCACTGACCAGGTGCCGGAGCGAGAGGCCTGGATGAACACGGCCTCCCCCGGGGGCACTCTTGAAAGGCGCAAGCGGTTCCGACTCATGGAGGAGATCCTGCGCAAGCTAGGATGGGAGGTTCCGCCGTCATGAACACGCTCACCCTCTACCACAAGCCGACGGGCGGCATCATCCGCCTGCGCTACGCTGGCGGGCAGGTTCTCATTGACCAGGCGCCCCAGGAGCTGGTGCCCGATCTGCGGA
>CALMNP010000254.1 GCA_937868875.1 uncultured Bacillota bacterium
ACGAATCGTCGTATTGCCGAGGGACTGAGGGGATGCTGTCCGGGCTGCTGCCCTGGCTGCTGCCCTGACTCTTGCTCTGGCCGCCCCCGGGCTGCTGCCCGGGCTCCTGGCTTGACCCGATTGGCGGCACCCGCCCGTCGGGGAAAAACCCCCACCTATGCTATAATAAGGGGGACTTTCCGGCCGGGGAGGACGAGCTTTTGGACGGCCCGACACCCATGATGGAGCAGTACCGCAGGATCAAGAGCGACCACCCGGACGCGATCCTGTTTTTTCGTTTAGGCGACTTTTATGAGATGTTCTTTGAGGACGCCGAGGTCGGGTCACGCGAGCTGGAGCTGACCCTGACCGGCCGCGACGCCGGCAAGGACCTGGGTCGTGTGCCCATGTGCGGCGTGCCCTACCACAGTGCCGACACGTACATCGCCCGGCTCATCGAGAAGGGCTACCGCGTTGCCATCTGTGAGCAGACCGAGGACCCGGCCAAGGCCAAGGGCCTGGTGCGCCGCGAGGTGCTGCGGGTGGTCACCCCGGGCACCGTCTTTGAGCCGCGCATGCTGGATGAGCGCAGCAACAACTACCTGGCCACGGTGACCGGCGAGCACGGCCGCTACGGCCTGGCCCACGCCGACGTCTCCACCGGGTTCTTCGCCGTCACCGAATTGGCCGGCCCTGACGCCGGCGCCGCCCTGTTGGACGAACTGGCCCGGCTGCGCCCGGCGGAGTGCCTGCTGGACCCACGCCTGGACCTGGCGGAGCGCGTGGAGCGACTCCTGCGTCAGCAGGTGGGCAACGCGGTGCGGCTCTACCAGGAGCAGGCCTTTGCCATTGGCGAGGCCCGCACCCGGTTGCTGGACCAGTTCCACGTGTCGTCCCTGCGGGGCTTCGGCTGCGAGGACCTGCCGCAGGCGACGGCCGCGGCGGGGGCCCTGCTCCGTTATCTCAAGGAGACGCAGAAGACGGCGCTGGATCACCTGTCGGGGCTCTCTGTCTACAACCCAGGCGAGTTCCTGGCCATGGATACGGCCACGCGCCGCAACCTGGAGTTGACGCGCCGCCTGCAGGACGGCTCGCGGCAGGGCACCCTGCTCTGGGTCCTGGACCAGACCGTTACGTCCATGGGCGCCCGGCTGCTGCGTACCTGGGTGGAGCAGCCCCTGCGGCGGCTGGAGGCCCTCATGGCCAGACAGCAGGCGGTGGCCGAGCTGGTGGCGGCGCCGCTGCTGCGGGACGAGGCGCGGGAACGCCTCAAGGGCGTCTACGACCTGGAGCGGCTGGTCAGCCGCGTGGCCATCGGCAGCGCCAATGCTCGCGACCTGTTGGCCCTCCGCCAGTCCCTGGCCGCCGTGCCGGACCTGGAGGCCCTGGTGCGGTCGGGGCAGTTGCCCGGCGTCGAGGTGCAGTGCCGCGACCTGAAGCCCCTGCCGGAGCTGGTCGGCCTCATCGGGCGGGCCATCGCCGAGGAGCCGCCCATCGCCCTGACCGAGGGCGGCCTCATCCGCCAGGGGTTCGACGCCGACGTGGACCGGCTGCGCGACCTGACCCGCAGCGGCAAGCGCTGGATTGCCCAACTGGAGGCCCAGGAGCGGGAGCGCACCGGCATCAGGTCGCTGAAGGTGGGTTACAACAAGGTCTTCGGCTACTTTCTGGAGGTCACCCAGTCCAACCTGTCCCAGGTGCCGGATGACTACATCCGCAAGCAGACCCTGTCCGGGGCGGAGCGGTTCATCACGCCCGGCCTCAAGGAGAAGGAGGCCGAGGTCCTGGGGGCCGAGGAGAAGCTCACGGCCCTGGAGTACCAGTTGTTCGTGCAGGTGCGGGAGCAGGTGGCGCAGCGGGCGACGGAGGTCCTGGCGGTGGCGCGGGCCCTGGCCACCCTGGACGCCCTCGCCTCCCTGGCGGAGGTGGCCGCGACGCACCACTACAGCCGTCCCATTCTCGACGACGGCGATGTCCTGCAGATCGAAGAGGGTCGCCACCCGGTCGTGGAGCAGGTGCAGCGCCGGGAGCCCTTTGTGCCCAACGACGTGCTCCTGAATGGTGACCAGCGCCGGCTGGTGATTCTGACGGGCCCCAACATGGGCGGCAAGTCCACCTACATGCGGGCCACGGCACTTATCACGCTCATGGCCCAGATGGGCAGCTTTGTACCGGCCCGGGCGGCGCGCATTGGTCTGGTCGACCGCATCTTCACGCGGGTGGGTGCCTCCGATGACCTGGCCACCGGGCAGAGCACCTTCATGGTGGAGATGACCGAGGTCGCCAACATCCTGCACAACGCGACGCCGAAGAGCCTGGTGGTGCTGGATGAGATTGGGCGCGGCACCAGCACCTTCGACGGCCTCTCCATCGCCTGGGCCGTGTCCGAGTACATCCATCAGGGTCTGCGCTGCAAGACGCTGTTCGCCACTCACTATCACGAGCTGACCGAATTGGAAGAGCTCCTGCCGGGCGTGGTCAACGCCTCCATGGCGGTGCGGGAACGCGGCCAGGACGTGGTGTTTCTCCGTAAGGTCGTCCCCGGAGGGGCAGACCGTAGCTATGGCCTGCAGGTGGCCCGCCTGGCGGGGCTCCCCGGCCCGGTGCTGGAACGGGCGGCCGAGGTCCTGCACGGCCTGGAGTCCCAGGAGGAGGGGGCCATGGCCAGCCGTCAGGTGGCGGCGGGGAAGGCTGCGTCAGAGCGAGGCGTTCAGCTGACCTTCCTGGAGGCCAAGCCTAGCCCCACCCTGGAAGAGTTGAAGGGGCTCAACGTGCTCAACCTGACGCCCCTGGAGGCCCTGAACCTGCTGCACCGGCTGCAGGAGAAGGCGAAGCGCGAGGGTTAGACAAGGAGGCCGACGCATGGGCCGCATTCAGGTCCTGGACGAGCAGACGGCCAACCTGATCGCCGCCGGCGAGGTGGTGGAGCGCCCCGCCTCGGTGGTCAAGGAGTTGGTGGAGAACGCCCTGGACGCGGGCGCCAGCCGCGTTGACATCGAGATGGAAGAGGGCGGGCTGCGGCTGGTGCGGGTCGTCGACGACGGCTCCGGCATGGACCGTGACGACGCCCGCCTCTGCCTGGAGCGCCACGCCACCAGCAAGATCCGGCGGGGCACCGATCTGTTTGCCATTCATACCTTGGGCTTTCGCGGGGAGGCCTTGCCCAGCATCGCCTCGGTCTCGCGGCTGGAGATTCTGACCCGGCCAGCTTCGGAAGTAGCGGGCACCCGTGTGGCCACGGAGGGCGGGCGCGACCTGCGCCTGGAGGATGCCGGCTGCCCGGTGGGCACCCGCATCACGGTGGAGGACCTGTTCTTCAACACCCCGGCCCGGCTGAAGTACTTGAAGTCGCCCGGCTCCGAGACCGGGCAGGTGAGCGACGTGTTCACCCGCCTGGCATTGTCCCGGCCGGACGTGGCCTTTCAGCTGATGAGCGGGGGCTCGGTGCTGTCCTCCACCCCGGGCAACGGCTCCCTGCTGGATGCCGTGGGCAGCCTGTACGGCACCAAGCTGGCCAGGGGCCTCACCGCTGTGAGCTGGGAGAACGGCCCCACGAGGGTAACCGGCTACATCGCCAAGCCGGAGTTCGCCCGGGCCAACCGGACCCACCAGCACCTCTTCGTCAACGGGCGCTACATCAAGGGCTCCAGCCTCCGCTTCCCGGTGGAGGAGGCCTACCGCAACCTGCTGATGACCGGCCGCTTCCCGGTGTTCTTCCTCTCGGTCGAGGTGGACCCGGAGCAGGTGGACGTCAACGTCCACCCCACCAAGCTGGACGTGCGCTTCAGCCAGGAGCGGGAGGTCAAGGCCGCCCTGTACCGCGCCGTGCAGGAGGCCCTGGCCCTGACCGAACTGGTGCCCTCCGTGACCTGGGGGGAGGGTGCGCCGGCCTCCGGCTTTGCGCCTGCCTCCGGCTTTGCCCCGGCTACGGCTTCGCCGGGCCGGCCGCCCGACGACGGCGGCGCAGGCGGCGCCCCGCAGGACCCCGGCTCGCCCTGGTCGCTCCTGGCCATGGGCGAGGCGGCGGCTACCTACCTGACGGGAGGCGGCATGGCCGGCCTGACGGAGGGGGAGGCGGGCGTCGGAACGGCAGGCGCCGCGGGCGTCGGGGCGCCAGGCGCCGCGCCAACGGTGGGTGAGGCGGTGGAGAAGGGGGCGGTCTTCGCCCCCGGAGCCCGGCAGGGCGGCGCCACGGTGCACCACCCCGAACTGCTGGCCCTGCGCCCCCTGGGGCAGGTGCTTCGCTCCTACATCGTGGCCGACGGCCCGGACGGCCTCTACCTCATCGACCAGCACGCGGCCCACGAGCGCGTCTACTTCGAGCGCTTCGCCCGGGAGCGGGAGAGCCGCCTGACGCAACCTCTGCTCATCCCGCTGGAGCTGGAGCTGGCCCCTCAGGAGCGGGCTCTGTTCGAGGCCAGCCGGGAGGTCCTGACCGGCGCCGGCTTCGAATTCGCCGACCTCTCCGGGGGCACCCTGCTGGTGACCGGGGTGCCGGCCGTGGTGGGCGAGTCTGCCGCTCCCGGCTTCTTCCGCGACTTCCTGGACCGCCTGGCGGGCGGCAGCAGCGACGGCCACGCCCTGGACAAGGGCCTGGAGGTCAAGCGCGCCATGGCCGCCTGCAAGGCGGCCATCAAGGCGCATGACCCGCTGACCCTGGCCGAGCTGCAGGGCCTCATCTACCAGCTGGCCTGCGCCGAACACCCCTACTCCTGTCCCCACGGGAGGCCGACCATGATATCCCTGTCCGAAGGCGAATTGGAGCGGCGCTTCAAGCGCACCGGGGCATGAGCGGGCGCGGCTCCGGCGGCGGCGCTCCGGACTCCCGGCCCTGGCCGGGTGAACCCTTGCTGGCCGTGGTGGGCCCCACGGCGGTGGGCAAGACCGCCCTGGGCATCGAACTGGCCCTGCGGCTGAACGGTGAGGTCATCTCCGCCGACAGCATGCAGGTCTACCGCGGCATGGACATCGGCACGGCCAAGGCGACCGTCAAAGAGCGCCGCGGCGTGCCGCACCACCTGCTGGACGTGCGCGACCCGGACCAGCCCATGACCGTGGCCGAATACCAGGGCCTGGCCGAGGAGGCCATCGCCGCCATCCGCAGCCGCGGCCGGCTGCCCATCATCGTGGGCGGCACGGGTCTCTATGTACGCGCCGTGGTGGACCGGTTCGTGTTCACGCCCATGGAGAGCGACCCGGACCTGCGCGCCTCCCTGGCCGAGGAGGCCGGCCGCGAGGGCGTGCCGGCCCTGCATCGCCGCCTGGCCGAGGTGGACCCGGAGGCGGCGGCCCGCATCCATCCCCATGACCTGAGACGCATCATCCGGGCCCTCGAGGTATACCATCAGACAGGGCAGCCGCTCTCGTCCTTGCAGCGGGCCGAGCCGCGGGACCCGGAGTCCGTCCTGCTCGTCGGCCTGACCATGGACCGCGCCGCCCTCTACCGCCGCATTGAGGAGCGAGTGGAACAGCAGTTGAGAGACGGTCTGGTGGAGGAGGTCCGGGGGCTGCTGGACAGGGGATACGCCCCGGGCGTCGGACCCATGGGCGGACTGGGCTACAAGGAGATGAGCCTCTACCTTCGCGGCGAAGCGACCCTGGAAGAGGCCACGGCCCTGCTCAAGCGCGACACACGTCGCTACGCCAAGCGGCAATTCACCTGGTTCCATGCCGACCCCCGCATAGTGTGGTACACGATCAGCCAAGATAGTGACGTTCTGGCGATTGTTCCAGAGATTGTTAATCGGGTAGAGGGAAAGTGGCCCGGGTAGTAGAATTACGGCGGGAGAAGGCGTAGGCGTCACAACAGGCGTGGGAGGGTATTCAGACAGAATGACCAAGCCGCAGATCAACCTGCAGGATGGGTTCCTGAACCAGGTCCGCAAGGACAACATCCCGGTCACGATCTACCTGGTGAACGGGTTTCAGCTCAAGGGCCTGGTGAGGGGCTTCGACAACTTCACCGTGGTGTTGGAGAACGACGGCAAGCAGATGCTGGTCTACAAACATGCCCTCTCAACGATCACGCCTCACCGGCCGGTGGCCCACAACTTCGCCGCTCTGGCCGAGGGGCGCGAGGAGGAGTAAACCCGCCCCGCGAGGCCTTGTGGCTGAGAGCCCGCAATCTCACGACGAAACCAAAGGGACTGGAGACAACATGTCTCCAGTCCCTTTTTCTGTTGGAGCGGTGCCCCGGCGCTTTTTTCGACGGCCCGGCACGATTGATCGACGGGGCGCGTATAGATAGAGTCCCGGAGTTCGTACCGGTCTGAGGAGGTGGTGGCGGTGACCACCAGACGAACGGACCTGCCCCTGCGGCGGCCGGAGACGCCGGGTCTCGCCAATCGGCTGGACGAGATCAGCGAGTGGCTGGAGCAGGGAAAAATTCGCCCCGCCCAGGCCTTCCACTTGCTGTCGGAAGCAGAGCGACCGGCGGCCACAACGGCGTCCGGGGCGACGGCCGAGGAAGACGAGGAGCGGGCCAGGGCCCGGCGCATCGACGAAATCATGAAGGAGCTTCACGGGTTGGTGGGGCTCGCGAAGGTCAAGCGCCTGGTCCAGGAGATTCGGGCCTTCACGGAGATCCAGCAGCGGCGCAAGAAAGAGGGCCTGGCGGCGGAGCCGGTCGTTCTACATATGGTCTTCAAGGGCAACCCCGGTACCGGCAAGACCACCGTCGCCCGCATCATCGGCCGCGTCTTCAAGGAGATGGGCGTGCTTTCCAAGGGCCACCTGGTGGAGGTGGAGCGGGCCGACCTGGTGGGCGAGTACATCGGCCACACGGCCCAGAAGACGCGGGAGCAACTGAAGCGCGCCCAGGGCGGGGTCCTGTTCATCGACGAGGCCTACTCGCTGGCCCGCGGCGGCGAGAAGGACTTCGGCAAGGAGAGCATCGACGTGCTGGTCAAGACCATGGAGGACCAGCGCGATCAGCTTCTCATCATCATTGCCGGCTACCTCCGCGAGATGGAGTGGTTCATGTCCCAAAACCCCGGCCTGAAGTCCCGCTTCCCCATCCAACTGGAGTTCCCCGACTACACGTCCTTCGAACTGCTGCAGATCGCCGACGTGATGCTGGCCCAGCGCCAGTACCGCCTGAGCCCCGACGCCCGGGGTGTGCTGGAGTCCCGCCTGTCCCGGCCGTATCTGCCCGGCGAAGACAACCCGGGCAACGCCCGCCAGGTGCGGAACCTGCTGGAGCACGCCATCCGGCGTCAGGCCATGCGGCTGGTGACCCAGGGGCGCATCACCCGCGACGACCTGATGCTCCTGATGGCGTCCGACCTTTTCGATGGGGAGGCGGGCTTGTGAGACAGTGCCTGATCATCGGCAAGGCCAACGCCGGCAAGACCCTGTTCCTCATCAACTTCGCCGAGTACCTGGGGGCGCGGTCCCTCCGGCTCTCCGTGGAGCGGAGCGACGGCAGCGTATCCGACGCCAGCTTCGGCCTGGCCGACGCCCGCAAGGCCCTGGTCGACGCGGTGCCGCACAAGACCCTGGGTCTCCAGACCTTGACCCTGTCGGTTCCGAGGGGCAAGACGGTGCGGCGCATTCAACTGACTGACTCGGCCGGCCTGAGCGAGGACGTTCACGAGACCATCGACGTCCGCAAGGCCATGGCCCAGACCCTGCGTCACTTGCGCCTCGCGGGCATGGTGCTGCACGTGGTGGACGCCTCCCAGGTGGGTCAGGAGGGGGCCGTGGAGGCCATGGGCGAGGTCGACCTGCAGATTGCGCGCTACGCCCCCCAGCGCGGCCCGTACGCCATCATCGCCAACAAGATGGACCTGCCCCTGGCCAAGTCCGGCCTGCAGACCATCGTTCAGACCTTCCGCGGCCAGCCGGTCCTGCCCGTCTCCGCCCTGGAGAAGCGGGGCTTCCGGGAGGTGCGGTCCTTTGTCTGGAAGCACGCTTATTGACCTGGGCCTGGCGCCGGCCGCCCTGGTGCTGGCGTTCGCCCGCCTGTTTCTGGCCGCTCTCTTGACGGGGCTGGCCGTAAAGCTGATGGACGACGCGCTGGACCTGGAGGTCGACGAGGCCCGCGGCTACCGCAATTGGGCGTCGCGCCTCGGCCGGGCGACGACGCCCTACGCCCTGGCGCTGGCCTTTGTGGCAGCGGCGCTGAATGTGCGGGC
>CALMNP010000255.1 GCA_937868875.1 uncultured Bacillota bacterium
GCGGCGGCCGGAGACTACTCCGGCCGCTCTCCTGTTTCCCGGCTGTCCGGGTGACAACCGCACCTGCCCTGCTATAAACTCATAGGGCATTCAACGTGAGGAGGACGGCATGGAGACGAAGGTGCTTCTGGTTCGCCATGGTGAGACGGATTGGAACAGGGAACTACGGTGCCAGGGCCACAAGGATGTGCCCCTGAACGACGGCGGCCTCAGACAGGCCCACGACCTGGCGGAGCGCCTCGGCTCCCTGCCCCTGGCCGCAGTCTACAGCAGCGACCTGCAGCGTGCCCTGGTCACCGCCCGCACCGTGGCAGGGCCCCGCCGCCTCTCCGTGACGCCGCTCACGGCGCTCCGCGAGCGCTACATGGGCCAGTGGGAGGGCCTGACCCTGGAGGACAGGCGGAGGCGTTGGCCCCATCTCCATGTTCTCTGGGAGCAGGGTGAGCGGCATGTGGCGGGCGTGAACATGGAACCCTACGAGGACCTGACGAAGCGCCTGTGGCAGGTGGTCAACGACGCAGCCAAGAGCCACCCCGGGCAGACGATTCTGATGGTGACCCACGGCGGCTGCGTGGCCTGCCTGTTGGACGGGCTGGGGGTGCCCAGGTCGGAGCGTGGCCCCTTCCTGCGGAACTGCGCCGTGAGTCCCCTGGTGGTGGGGGAGGACGGCTGGCGCCTGGACGGAGACTTTCTCCGCGAGAGCGCCAGAGGCGGCAGAGGGGAAGCCGCGGTCTGAGGAGAACCTTTGAGGCGAGGTGACCTGACGTGAACAAGCAGCCGCTGGACCGCATCTCGCTGTTGGGTCTGACGTTCTTCGGCTACCACGGGGCGTACCCCCCGGAGCGTCAGTTGGGCCAGCGCTTTGAGGTGGACCTGGAGATGTCCCTCGACTGCCGCCCTGCCGGCCGCACCGACGACCTGACCCAGGCCCTGGATTACTCCGCCGTTTACACCCTGGCCCGCCAGGTCGTGGAGGGCGAGCCGGTCAACCTGATTGAGACTCTGGCCGAACGCCTGGCTCAGACGGTGCTGGCCCTGCCGCGGGTGGAGCAGGTCGCCGTGCGCGTGCGCAAGCCCGAGGCCCCCCTGCCTGGAGTGTTCCAAACCGTCCAGGTGGAAGTCACGCGCGCCCGGGAGGAGCGGTCGTGACCACCGTCTACCTGGGGCTGGGGTCGAATCTGGGCGACCGCGCGACCCTTCTGCGCCAGGCCCTGGAGAGTCTGGCCCGGGACCTGCGGATTCTGCGCCTGTCGCCCGTGTACGAGACGGACCCCTGGGGCAACACGGACCAGGGGCCCTTTCTCAATCTGGTGGCCGAGGTGGAGACCTCGCTCCCGCCGGAGCGGGTGCTGGCTGCGGCACAGAGGGTGGAGCAGGAGTTGGGGCGCCGGAGGCTGGTGCACTGGGGGCCGCGCACCATGGACGTGGACGTGCTGCTCTTCGGTGACCAGACCCTGGAAACGCCCGACCTCATTGTCCCTCACCCCAGGCTGACCGACCGGGCCTTCGTCCTGGTGCCCCTGGCCGATCTGGCGCCGGACCTGGTGTTGCCTCACGACGGCCGAACGGTGCGGTCCGCTCTGGAGGCCCTGCCGGAGGCCGAACGCCGTGGGGTCCACCCCTGGGGGGGCGACCTGGGCTGGCCGGCGCGGCCGCGGACCGTCATCCTGGACGCCCTGCGGCGGGCTCAGTCCGGCGGCGGCTATGTCTCCGGTCAGGAGTTGAGCCGCCGCCTGGGCCTGTCCCGAACTGCGGTATGGAAGCATATCCGGGAATTGCGGGCGGCAGGCTACGAACTGGAGGCGCACCCGCGCCGCGGCTACCGCCTCAGGGCGGAGCAGGAACAGCTGGTGCCGGAAGCCATAGCGGACCATCGCCGGGAGACCGCGGCGGCCCGATCGTCAGGCGACCGGACGCCTTCGATCAGGCTGGGTCAGCCGCTGGAATGCCACCGCAGCCTCGCCTCGACCAACGAGCGGGCCCGGGAACTGGCGGCTCAGGGTCTTCCTGAGGGCATGACCGTCGTTGCCTGGGAACAGACCGCCGGCAAGGGCAGGCTGGGACGGCAGTGGACCTCGCCCCCCGGCGGCCTGTGGATGAGCGTGGTGCTCCGGCCGGCGCTGGCACCGGCAGAGATCGCCGGGGTGACTCTCACCGCGGCGGTAGCCGTGGCCGAGGCGATCGCGGCGGTCACCGGCATAGAGGTTGGCATCAAGTGGCCCAATGACCTGCTGGTGGACGGCCGCAAGGTCTGCGGGATTCTGACGGAGCTGGCGGCGGAGGCAGACCGGGTCAACCACGTCGCCGTGGGCATTGGAATCAACGTGAACCTGGATGAGGACGCCCTGCCGGTAGCGGCCGTCATGCCTGCCACCTCCCTGCGGCTGGCCACGGGGCAGGACATCTCCCTCCCCCGGCTGGCGGCTGCCGTCCTGGACCGCCTGGAAGAGTGGTATGGGAGACTCCTGGCCGAGGGTTTCGAACCGGTGCGCCGCCGCTGGACCGCTCTCTCCGCCACCCTGGGGCAGACCGTCACCGTCACCCTGCCAGGGCTCACCCTGACGGGGACGGCACGGGAACTGGCTCCGGATGGTTCGCTGATCCTGGACCTGCCCGACGGAAGCCGGCGCTCCGTGGTGGCGGGGGACGTCACCCTTCGGCCCCCGTCTTCCTGACAGAACACAGCCGTCGCCGTCAGAACGTCATCCCCGAGGAGGAACCGCCGTTGACCGAACAAGAGGGCTTCGAGCGCCGTTGGGACGTTGAGCCCGTCGAAGCCGTGGACCGCAAAATGCTGATGCCCATCGACTACCTCTATCCCGGCCGGATGACCGAGGTGGAGTACAGCTACCCCGAATTCACCTCCGTCTGCCCGTGGACCGGCCTGGCCGACTTTGGCGAACTGATCATCCGCTACGTGCCCCGGAACGTGTTGGTGGAGTTGAAGAGCCTCAAGTACTACCTGCACAGCTTCCGCAACGTGGGCATCCTGCAGGAGCACGTTGTCAATAAGGTCCTCGAGGACCTGGTGGCCGTCCTCGATCCCCTGGAGATGGAGGTCGTGGGGCGGTTCAATCTCCGCGGCGGCATGGGCACGACCGCGACGGCGCGCTACCGCGCCGCCGGCCGGGGCGGGCCGTCCGGGCCGCAACAGGCCGAAACCGAACGGGCCTGACTGACTGGGGGCCTGTTCCACAAAAGCGAGGAGGCGGCGCCTGACTGCGTCGCCTCCTCGCTTATCTCTTTGAGCCGGCTTCGGCTCGTCCGGGGGGGCCGAACAGCCGGACTCCCGCGTAGGTCACGAGGACGCCGGCCGTGGCCGCAGCGATGATCTGTCCCACCAGGAGCGAGGCCAGCAAGGCCCGGTAGGGCAGGTGGAGGAGCAAGGAGAGCCACGTGGCCACTACCGGCGGCACCACCAGGGCCACTGGAACAGGTATCAGCCACGTCTTGCCGGTCTTCCCCACCAGATAGACCGCCGTCGACGTCAGGAGGCCGACCACGAGGCCCAGGGCCGCGTCCAGGGCGCCCTGTCCCACCAGCAAGTTGGCCAGGGCATTCCCCAGGGCCAGGGCTGGAATGAGATCGGGGCGGAACGCCGCCAGGCAATAGAGCCCCGTGGACAGCCGCACCTGAACGGCGCCGCTGGACGCCGGGTTGAGGGCGGTGGTCACAACGTAGAGTCCCACCACCAGGCCGGACTGTGCTAACCGTCGCGTCAGGGTCATGATGTCACCTCTGTCTCAGTCTGCCCAGGACGGGGCGTTGCCAAGAGGATCGACGCAAGGTGCGCCAAGGTGCAGGATATTGTTAACCAACATCGAATGGTATGGTTAACAATAAGGAGGGAGATGCAGCCAATGCGACTGAGGCATCTTATCCAGGCAGCCATGCTGGCGGCCCTTACCGCTGTGGGGGCCCTGGTGACCGTACCTCTGGGCCCGGTGCCGTTTACCTTACAGAGCCTGGTGGTGCCCCTGTCCGGCGCCCTGCTGGGGCCCGCCGGCGGGTTCTTGAGCCAGGTGGTCTACCTCTTGCTGGGCTTCGCCGGGCTCCCGGTCTTCGCCGGTTTCGCCTCAGGGGTGGGCGTCCTGGCGCGACCCACCGGCGGCTTCCTGCTGGCGTTCCCCCTGGCGGCGGCGACGGCGGGGTGGCTGACCGCCCGCCCTGCACGGCGGGTCCACCCCGGACGCCAGGCCCGCCCCGGCTTCTGGGGAGTCTTTGGAGCCATGCTCGCGGCCGACGCCGTGATCTTTGCCGTCGGACTCCCCTGGCTAGCTTACTTCCTCGGGCCGGCCGCCGGCAAGGCCTTCAACCTGGTGCACGCGGCCGAACTAGGACTTCTCCCCTTTCTGCTCACCGACCTTCTCAAACTCACCGCCGCCGCCGGCCTCGCCGTCCGACTCAGGCCCATCCTGTCCATGGGGCGCAACGGCGGTCCAGGTGCTGGTGGATTGGGCGATGTGAACTAAGAGGGCGGCAGGAAATCAAGCAGGCCGGATAGAACCATCATGGCGAACAAGAACGGCCCCGCTCCCATTGAGGGCGGGGCCGGCTGTTCAATGGGGCGATTTGGGAATCCGCCGAGCGAGGTGCCCAAGCGTGGGTTACATTACCGATGTTCCGGGGGTCATGGTCGGTCAGGTCACGGATAGGGAAGGACTGACGGGCTGCACGGTGATCCTGGTGGAACGGGGCGCCGTCGGTGGTGTGGACGTGCGTGGCTCGGCTCCGGCCACCCGCGAGACGGACCTGCTCCGCCCCGGCAACCTGGTGCGCCAGGCGCACGCCGTGGTTCTGGCTGGAGGCAGCGCCTTCGGGTTGGATGCCGCCGGCGGCGTCGCTGCCTACCTGGAGGAGAAGGGCGTCGGCCTGGACGTCGGCGTGGGCCGTGTGCCCATCGTGCCCGCAGCCGCTCTGTTCGACCTCAACCTCGGCAGCCCAGGGGCACGCCCCGACCGCCAGGCAGGCTATGAGGCCGCCCGACTGGCACGAACTGGGCCCGTGGAGGAGGGCAGCGTCGGCGCCGGGACCGGCGCTACCGTCGGCAAGTTCTTCGGGATCCGCCAGGCGATGAAGGGCGGCCTGGGCACCTGGTCGGAGCGGCTGGACTCCGGGGTGACCGTCGGCGCCATTGTGGCCGTGAATGCCTTCGGCGACGTCATCAATCCGGAGAACGGTCAACTGCTGGCGGGCACGCGCAACCCCATGGCCCGGGGCCTGGTCCATACGGCCGAGTTGATGAAGCGGGGCCGGGAGATGGGCGACTTCGTCTCCGCCAACACCACCATTGCCGTGGTGGCCACCGACGCCGCCCTGACCAAGGAGGAGGCCAACAAGGTGGCCCAGATGGCCCACGATGGCCTGGCCCGCACCATCGCGCCGGTGCATACCATGTTTGACGGCGACGCCGTCTTCTGTCTCTCCACCGGCGACAAGCGGTCGCACGTGAACATCATCGGCACCGTGGCGGCCGAGGTCCTGGCGCAGGCCGTCATTCGGGCCGTCACCCTGGCCGAATCACTCGGCGGAGTGCCGGCGGTGCGTGACCTTGGCTGAGAAGGGAGCCGGTGGCATGAAGGCCGCAGACCCCAGCTCGGAGGAGATGCTTCTCGTCATTGACGTGGGCAACTCCCTGGTCATAGCCGGTCTGTTTCAGCAGGACCGGCTGGTGGTGCACTGGCATCTCAGCACGGACAGGCACAAGACGGCCGACGAGTACGCCGTCCTGCTGCGGGCGCTGTTCCGCCAGAACGGGTTCACCCTGGAGCAGGTCAAGGCCGTCGTGCTCTCTTCCGTAGTACCCCCGCTGATGCCGGCGTTGGAAGACCTGGTGCGGCGCTACTTCGGCGTAGATCCCCTGGTCATCGCCCCCGGCCTCAAGACAGGTATGCCGGTGCGCTTCGATGACCCGCGGGACGTAGGCGCCGACCGCATTGCCACCACCCTCGCCGCCCTGCACAAGTACGGCGGGCCTCTGGTGGTGGTTGATTTCGGAACAGCCACCATCTTCGACGTTGTGTCAGCCTGCGGCGAGTATCTTGGGGGCGCTATCGCCCCCGGCATCCTCATCTCCGCGGAGGCTCTGTTCCAGCGGGCCGCCAAGCTGCCGCGCATCGAACTGGTGCGGCCGGCAAGGGCCATCGGCACGAACACGGTGGCCAGCATGCAGGCCGGCATGGTATTCGGCTTCGCCGGTCAGGTGGATGAGCTGGTGCGGCGCATCGCTGCAGAGCTTCACGTTCCCCTGCCCTACAGCCGCGAACCAGGCCCAGGGGAGCTGCGCGTGGTGGCCACCGGCGACCAGGCGGAACTCATCGCCCGCGAGACCGAGACCATCCAGCGCGTCGACCCGCTGCTGACGCTGGAGGGACTGCGGCTCATCTACGAACGAAACCGGCCCCAGCCGGCCTAGAGCCGCAGGGGTCATCCCACTGAGGAAGGTGCAGTCTTGGAAGAAAGGTCCATCCTGGCGGCCGGCAAGCGTGGTCTGAACCGCGGCCTCGGTTCTACCTATCGGCTGCTCAGCATTGTCATTCCCGTGTCCCTGGCGGTCAACCTCCTGGACTGGATCGGACTGCTGCACCTGATCGGCCGCTGGTTGGGCCCGGTGCTGGGAATCGTGGGGCTTCCCGGCGAGGCGGCCGTCAGCCTGCTGTCCGGGGCACTGGTGGGCATCTACGCCGCCATTGCGGCGCTCGCCCCTCTCCACCTGACCATCGGGCAGCTCAACGTTCTGGCCGTCATGGCCCTCATCGCCCACTCACTGCCCCTGGAAGGGGCGGTGCAGCAAAAGTCAGGCGTCTCCGGTTGGCGGATGGTCGCCCTGCGGCTGGGGTCTTCCTTCGTTGTCGGCTTCATCCTGGCGCGCATCGTGCCGGGCGTCGCCGGAGCCGGTTCCGGGGGAGCGGAGGCTGCAGCCGCCGCCTCTGTTGGCTGGGGCAGGCACCTGGTGGACTGGCTCACCTCGACCGGTCACCTGGCCTTGAAGATGCTGGTCATCATCACCGTCATGTTCGTCCTGACGGAAATCCTCCGCGAGTACGGCTGGCTGGAGCGCATCTCGAAGGCCCTCCGGCCGGTCATGACCGTGCTCGGGCTGCCCGCCTCGGCCTCTTTCGCCTGGCTGACGGCCGCAGCCGTGGGTCTGCTTTACGGGTCAGCCCTGATCATCGAGGAGGCGGAGCAGGGCCATATCGATCAGGACGGGCTGGTGCGGCTCAACGCCTCCATCGGGGTCAGCCACTCGCTCCTGGAGGACACCGCCCTGTTCGCATCGGTGGGCGCCGGTCTCTTTTGGCTGCTCATCCCCCGTCTGATCGCGGCGGCACTCCTGGCCCGCGTCGCCTCCTACCTGTCGCGATCGCGGGCGGCGGCCAAGGTCGCGGCCTGACCCCAGGCGCCGGTGCTGGCTCAGGCGTCCATGGGTCCCGTGGGTCCCGTCTGGCTGCCCACCCACTCGCTGCCGTCCTCCCAGACTTCCTTCTTCCAGATGGGAACGATCTGTTTGAGGCGGTCGATGGCGAAGCGGCAGGCCTCAAAGGCTTCCGCCCGGTGGGGTGTGGCGACGGCGATGGCCACGCTCACCTCACTGATGGCCAGAGGCCCGACTCGGTGGCTCATGGCCACCCGGGCTCCCTTCCAGCGGGACTCCACCTCGTCGCCGATCTCCTTCATCTTCTGCACAGCCATCTCAGCGAAGGCCTCGTATTCGAGCCGGACCGTCCGGCGGTTGACGGTGAACTCCCGGACCGTGCCTAGAAAGACCACAGCCGCACCGGCATAGGGGTTGACGACCCGAGCCGCCACGGCGTCGCCGGAGAGCGAGTCCGGGGTGATCTCGTAGAGGCCGGTCTCATCCCGAAAGGCTGCCGGGCCATCCCCGCCGTCGCCGCCGCTGACGGGTGGGATGAGGGCCACCTCATCGCCCTCCCGAAGGGGGTGATCAGGCGGAACATATTCGCGGTTCACGGCCACCAGGACCAGCGGGGCGAGACGCGAGAGAGCCGGCAGGCGCTCAGCCAGCGTCCGACGAAGGTCGGCCACGGTGGCGCCGTCCGGCACCTCCCACTCCAGCGTGCGGGCTCCGGCCGCATCGGCGGCCGCAGCGAAGAAACGCAGGTGAAGGCGCATCGTCTACTGGCCTACCGGGTCGCTCATGGGCACGCCACCCGAGCCGAAGTTTTCCGGCGGGACGTCGTGGATCACGATCTTGACGGCTTCGGGCTTGGTCTTGCAGATGCGTACGAATTCACGCGTAAAGACTGCGATCAGTTCCCGCTTCTGCTCAGGGGTCCGGCCGGGAAGCATGTTCACCTGAATAACAGGCATTGGCAACGCTCCTTTATCGCCCCAGCCGTGTCGACCGGGGCACTGCTGTTGGGAGGGTTCGAGGGGCGACCCCCACGGTCCTGCCGGGCGGAAACAGTATGCCCGCGTCGGGTTGTTTTCCGACAGCAGGCAGGAGCTGAAAAAGGCCGTCACGACGATAACGCGCCCATCTTTGGGCGGGTCCCGTCCAGGCTACTCCTGGCCTCCCAGGGATAAAAATTTGGCTGCAGGCCAAGAATTCTGTATACTGGTAGCGGAGACGCCACCGAAAGGAGAAATCGTTTGGGCATTCACGTTCTAGAAGAAAAAGCCTTCTTTCGCGCCTCCATTCCCCTCGCCGATCAGCAGCGCATGGTCCTCTTGCCGGGTCCCCGACCGGTGGAAGCGGGCGACAGCCTCTTCCTCCGCAATGAATCGGGGGACATCGCCTGGGTGGCGGACGTCCTGCGGATTGAGACGACGGGCGGCCCACAGGCCTGGGGGGAAGAAGAGGCCGAGCAGCCGTACCTGGTGGCCGGCTGGCTCGCCCGTATCCACCCCGGGACCCTGACGCCGGGACGAGCCAAACTGGCGGCCCCCTGGGTCACCCTCAACTCACGGACGCTGAGCACCGCCCTTCCCTGGCACGAGGGCGGCAACCTGGTCTACCACCACACGATGCACCTGGTGGAGGGCGTGCTGAGCGACGAGGAACTGGAGCAGGCCCAGGCCCTGGGCATCGTGGTCCAGCATCGCAGCGGCCACTGGCTATTCCCCATGGGGGACGCCCGCAAGCGCTTCCTGGTGCAGGTTCGGCGTGAACCGCTGGTCTGCACGCTGTGCGGGGCTCCCATCGCCTCGCTGGAGGAGTCCACCCAGGACCACCGCGTCCCGTCCAGCCAGGGCGGCCCCGACGTTCTGGGCAACCTCCAACTGGCGCACAAGATCTGCAATGAGGTCAAGGGCAACGCCCTTCCCGAGCAGTACCCGCCGCTGTTCTCGCCCCCCGGGCAGGATGCCGGCCGCTACAGCCAGCGCCGTCCCCGCCACCGTTCCAGCAGGACCCCGCTGGTGGTTCCGGCCGCCTTCGGGCCCGAACTGGCCGCTCCCGCGGCCTTGAACGGCAATGGGCACGCAGCAGCCGGCATTCCCGTGACCCCAACCCGGCCCGCCGCAGGTTCGGCAGGCCGCGCTTCCAGGCCCACCGCCCGCTCGGAGAAGCAGACTAAGGCGTCTCCGCCCTCCGAAAAGGCAACCGCGGAAAAGGCCGGCCCTGCCAGGGCTGCAGCCACAACCGACGCCATGGAGGCGCCCCCGGTTGTTGGGGCCGGCGAAGCCGCCGCCAAGAAGCCTGCCAAGCGCACCCGTCGCTCCTCGGCCAGGAAGGCCGAGCCCAAGGCGACTGCCGCGGAAACCGTCACCGAAGTGAAGGCTGTGGCTGCTGCGCTGCCGGCTGAACCCACCACCGTACCTGTTTCGGCGCTCGCCCTGGCTTCGTCCGCGTCCGTCCAGGCCGCGGTAGCGTCCAGCCAGGAAGAGACGGCTCCGACCCCGGCCACTTCGTCCGCCTTGGAGGGGCTCTCCGCCCCAGAGGAATGGCTCAAGTCCGTGCAGGCCGCCGGCTGGCGCGAGCTGGCTCAGATGGCCAGCGGCCCGGAGTGGGCCGCCCGGACTGCCACCCTGCGCACCATGTGCGCCCTGCGTCGCAACCAGGCGCAGCAGGCGGCCGGCCAGGGAGTGCTCCTGGCTGAAAGCACCGGGAAGGAAGGGCGGTTCGCGCTGCACACCTGGAAGGACCAGCACATTCTGGTCGAGGAGAAGGGCAGCCGCCGCCACGTACACCAGGTACACATGCTCGATGGCCTCTCGCCCGAGGCGTACGTCTGGTACCTTGGCGAGTACGGCCGCACCGCCCCGCTGACCGTGGCCATGGCCCTGATGCCGCTCTGGCTTACCGGCTCGCCCGATGACTCGGGCCGCATCGTTGCCAAGAAGGGCTCGCAGCGCCTCGTGCTGACCGTGCTCGACAACCGCCTGGTGGACTGCGCCAGGTCGCCGTCCGGCACCGCCGTGGCCTGAGCCAACCCTACCCATGAGCCATGGACCGGCCCCGAGGCGAAAATGCCTCGGGGCCATGTGTCTTTCAGTCCGCTTTGGGCAGAATGATGGCGTAGCCGTCTCGGACCGGTCGCCTTGCCAGCCCCGTTCGCTTGTAGTAAGGTCTTCTTGAAAAGCGTACCCTACCCCGTACCTGGGGATGAAGGTACCAAGCCAACGTCTGGGAGGACTGAGATGAGCAAGACGGCGACCGTCCGCTGGGTGGAGGGCATGGAGTTCCAGGCGCAGACCGGCTCCGGCCATGCCATTACCATGGATGCACGGGAAGAGGTTGGGGGCCGGGACAAGGGAGCCCGCCCCTCGGAGATGGTTCTGGTGGGGCTGGGCGGCTGCACCGGCATGGACATCGTCTCCATCCTCAAGAAGATGCGCCAGGATGTTCAGAAGTTTGAAGTGGAAGTGAGCGGCGAGGAGCGGACCGAACACCCCAAGTCCTACGAGCGGATCGAGGTGCGCTATCGGGTCTGGGGCAGCAGCCTGACTCCGGAGAAGGTGGAGCGGGCCATCCGGCTCTCCCGGGACCGCTACTGCGTGGTGGCGCACCTGGCCTCCGGCCGCGCCGCCCTTCGCTATAGCTTCCAGATCAACGACGGACCCTGGGCCGACGTCAACCCCGAGCCCGTGGAATAGGGCGCGTCATCCTTGACAGGAAGCACCTGGCGCGCTATGCTCACTGATAGTGGATATACCCCCTACAGGTATACGAGAACGCCTGGCATCTACAGGCTTAAGGAGGGATTGGCGATCGCTATCCTATCGCAGAGGGATGCGGACAAGATCAAGCAGGCGCTCGACGCCCTGGCCGCGCCGGTGAAGCTTCTGCTGTTCACCGCAGGCGACGGTGGCCAGGAGTGCGAGACCTGCGACGACGCCCGCAACCTGTTCACTGAAGTGG
>CALMNP010000256.1 GCA_937868875.1 uncultured Bacillota bacterium
GGTAAGAGGACCAGCGGGATCAGGACGGCGATGAGAAAGGCCCGCCGATTGATCATGACTGCTTCCCCCCGGAGCCGGATTCGCGGATCTGCACCCTTTTGGGCCCCTGCCGCGGTCGCAGCTGAAACCCGCCGCGCGAGATCCAATGGGGCAACCGAAGATAGGCATCGTCCAGATCCTTCACGCGCAGCGGCGCGATGGGGGTCAGGTAGGGGACGCCGAACGAGCGCAGCGAGCAGAGGTGAAAGAACAGGATCATCAGTCCGCTCAGCACGCCGGGGAAGCCGAACATCCCGGCGAGCAGCGTCAACGGAAAGCGCAAGGTGCGAAACGCCAGGGCTAGCTGGTAGTTCGGCATCGTGAAGGAGGCAATGCCTGCGGCGGTCACGGTGATCACCATCATGGGCGTGACCAGGTTCGCCTGAATGGCGGCCTGGCCCAGAATGAGGGCGCCGACCATGGTCACGGCCTGGCCGGCGGGCCCGGGGAGGCGAAGCCCGGACTCCCGCAAGGCCTCAAAGATGAGTTCGAGGATCAGCGCCTCGATCAACGCCGGGAAGGGCACGTTCTTCTGCGCCGCCACCAAGGCCAGGGCGAGGGTGGTGGGAATCATCTCGTGGTGGTAGCTGACGAGGGCCACGTAGAATGCCGGAAACGTGAGAGTAGCCACGATGCCGACAGTTCGCATGACGCGTGCGAACGTGGCGAAGTGAAGCAGGGTGTAGTAGTCCTCGGGGGTCTGGAGCAGGTGCGCCATCACCGTTGGCACGAGGAGGACAAAGGGCGTTCCTTCCGTTAAGATGGCCACGCGGCCCTCGAGCAGGGCGGCCACCACCTTGTCCGGCCGCTCGGTGTTGTCCACCAGCGGAAAGGGCGTCCAGCGGTTATCAGCGATATGCTCCTCGATGTACCGGGATTCCAGAATGGCCTGTGCCTTGATGCGGCGAAGGCGCCGCTCGACCTCCGCCAGCACCCGGGGGTCCACGCGGCCTTCCAGGTAGCCGATCCACACCGGCGTCTGGCTCGTCTCTCCCAGCGTCAGCGATTTGAAGCGCAGGCGCGGGGTCCGAAGGATCTGCCGGAGTTGCGCGACGTTGACGCCGATGGTCTCCACAAAGCCTTTTCTCGGCCCCCGGACCACCGACTCAATGGCCGGCTCCGTGATGGACCGCTTCTTCCGGCCCGTTGTCTCGGCCAACAGGGCGGTTGCCTGGCCGTCGAGCAGGACCGCCGTGTCCCCGTCGAGCAGGGAGGCTACCAGGCGCGTCAAGGTCTGAACGCGTTCAACACGCGCAACGCCAAGCACCGCGCGTTCAAGCAGCTGCAGCAGGTCGGCCCCGGCCGCCCTGCCCTGGTGGAGCGCCCCGTGGCGCTGGATGGCTGCAACAACCTGGTCATGAAGCACCGGTTTTTCCACCAGGTCATCGAGGTAGACAAGGGCGACGCGCCACCCGCTGCCGGGTCCCGCAGTGACTTCGCGGCTCTTGAGGTCGGCGGAGTTGCCGAAGGCACGCTGAATGGACTGGAGATTGTCCTTGAGGCTGTCCACCAGCGGGCTGTCGGCGTTTCCGCTCGCGTTGCGGCTCTGCTGCTGCGACCCCCGTTGGAGCCACTTCTGAATCCGCCTCCACACGGCGCACTCCCCCTGGGGGCTAGTATGCCCTAAAAAGGACAGTCCCCTCACCGGGCGAAGCGATGCAGGCCCTCTTCCCTGGCGATGCGCACGGCCTCCAGGTACTCACGGCGGCGGACGGGGCGGTCCAGCGGGGGGTGCTCGCCGGCCTCGTGGGCCGGGTAGTACTGGCCCATCACGTTGACGTAGGTGTCGCGGGAAATCTCCCGGGCCACGAACCGCATGACCTCCCGCGCGGCGCCGAGCGCTCCGGGCATCACCAGATGGCGCAGAATGAGCCCCCGGCGCGCCAACCCCCGGTCATCCACCACCAGGTCGCCAACCTGCCGGTGCATTTCGCGGATGGCCTTGCGGGCCACCGTCGGGTAGCCGCGGGCCCGGGCAAGGCGCCAGGCCACATCGGGGTCGGCAAACTTGAAGTCGGGCATGTAGATGTCGACGATGCCGTCCAGTAGGCGGAGAGTGGGCAAAGCGTCGTATCCTCCCGTGTTGTAGACCAGAGGCAGCCGGAGCCCTGCCTCCGCAGCGTGCGCCAGGGCCTCGAGAATCTGCGGCACCACGTGGCTCGGCGAGACCAGGTTGATGTTGTGGCACCCCACCTCCTGCAGCCGGAGCATGATGGCGGCCAGATCTTCGGCTGTCACCTCGTCCCCCTCGCCATCGGCGCTGATCTCGCAGTTCTGGCAGAAGACGCAGGAAAGGTTGCAGTAGGCAAAGAAGATGGTGCCAGAGCCCCTCGTGCCGACCAACACCTCCTCCTCGCCGAAGTGGGGGCCGGCGCTGGCCACCACCGCACGCCGGCCGACGTGGCAATCTCCGCGCTCGCCCGCCAGACGATCGACCATGCAGGCCTGCGCGCAGACGGCGCAGCGGCTGAGCCGCGCCACCGCCTCTTCAGCGCGGCGCGCCAGCTCCCCGGTGCGGTGAAGCGCGACGTAACCAGGTTCGTTTGGGACAGCCACGGAGGAACCTTCATGGGACGGCATTTTCTCAAAGGGCGTCTCTGTCAGCGGCGGCATCTCCTTCAGCGGCGGTGTCTTCTTTCACGGCGGCGTCCTCTCCTGGGCGCCGCGGCCGTCGCACCGCAGCGTTTCGGCTAGTGTTCCCGGGATCGTGGACCCCATCGCGGGGCTGAGGAAGGGCTTGAGGAAGGCCTTGCCACCATCCGGCAGGGGAGCGTATACTCAAGACAAAATTGCAAACGGAAGCCGATCAGGTGCTCCCGGCCCCGGCCGGGAGGTGATAGGGAAGCCGGTGTGAATCCGGCACGGTCCCGCCACTGTATGCGGAGAGCTTGTCCCATGGCAAGTCAGGCCACTGGCGCATTCGCTGGGAAGGCCCGGGGACGGCGATGACCCGCAAGTCAGGAAACCTGCCTGGTGGGTGCGTGCTCAACCTTCGGAGGAAAGGGGGAGGCGTTTGGCGCCGCGTACTCGCGCTGTGTCGACCTGCCCCTTTCCCCTGGCCGTGAAGCCGGGGGATTCTTGTTGAAAGGGGTGGTCCGGCGTTGATTGCGAAAAGGCGGGACCTCACCGTCCTGGACCTTCCCGAAGGCGACCGGGTGCTGATCGCCTGCGACGCCGCGGGCGGGATCGGACCCAAGGAGATGGATCGGGTGCAGGTGCCCGGGTATGTGCTGGGGCGCTTCACCGCGCGGGTTGCGCTGATGGAGGTCATCGCCGGTGGCGGCAGGCCGGTCGCGCTGGTGAACGCCTGCAGCGTAGAGCCTGATCCCACGGGCCGGGAGATCATGCGTGGCGTGCTGGACGAGGCGGCCCTGGCCGGGCTCGGCCCCGACGCCGTGACCGGCTCTTTTGAGAAGAACGTGTCCACGGTGCAGACGGGGCTGGGGGTGACCGCGTTGGCCTTGTCCGAAGGCCCGTTCCGGAGCCCGGCGGCGGGCGACCTGGTGGTGGCGGTGGGCCGGCCGAAGGTCGGGCCCGAGGTCTCCCTGGAGGACCCGGAGATCGCCGACCTTCCCACGGTGGCGCGGCTGGCACGGGAACCTGCGATCCACGACGTGCTGCCGGTGGGTTCCCGCGGCATCGCCGGAGAGCTGCGGGACCTGGCGGCCACGGCCGGGCTGAGCCCTGAGCTGCTTGCGCCCGAGCCGGGCTGGGACCTGGAGAAATCGGCCGGTCCGGGTACCTGCTGCCTGGTGGCGGTGGCTCCCTCGGCCTTGCCGGCCCTGGCTCTGACACTGGCCCAGCCCTGGGCGGTGGTGGCCCGGCTGCGGTGACTCTGACGCCGGCGTCTCGGTCTCTTCGGGAAGGTCAAGTCAAAGGGATGGGGTGCTTTCGTGGGCAGGCTGACGTTCATCCTCGGCGGGGCTCGTAGCGGCAAGAGCCGCTTCGCTGAGCAGCTGGCGGCCCGGTATGAGGCGGTCACCTACCTGGCCACGGGGCAGGTGACGGATGCCGAGATGGCGGAACGCATCGCCCGGCACAGGGCCGACCGCCCGCCGCACTGGCGGACGGTGGAGGAGGCGTACCGGCCTGCCGCCGCCCTGCAGGCGGCTGCCGCCGTCCCGGCAGCCGCCCGCGGCCGGGAAGCCGCGGGCGCGCCGGGCGTCGGGGGAGTGGTCTTGCTGGACTGCGTCTCCTTCCTGGTCTCGAACCATCTGCTGCGCGACGAAGCGGCCTGCGAAGCGGCGGTCCTGCAGGAGCTCGGCGCGCTGCTGGGTTTGGAGACCGACGTGATCGCCGTCTCCAACGAGGTGGGGATGGGCGTCGTGCCGGAGCACAGGCTGGGGCGGCTGTTCCGCGACGTGCTGGGGCGGGTCAACCAGCACCTGGCTGCGCAGGCGGAGCAGGTGTATGTCTGCTGGGCCGGCATCCCGGTGGAGATCAAACGCCTGGCGGCGGGGACGGGGGACTCCCGTGGCTAGGGCGCTCATGCTGCAGGGCACGGCCTCCCACGTGGGCAAATCCATTCTGACAGCGGCCCTCTGCCGCATCTTTCACCAGCAGGGCCTGCGGGTGGCGCCGTTCAAGGCGCAGAACATGGCCTTGAACGCGGCGGTCACCCCGGACGGCCGCGAGATCGGGCGGGCGCAGGCCTTGCAGGCCCTGGCGGCCGGCGTGGAATCCAGCGCCGACATGAACCCCATCCTGCTCAAGCCGAAGGGCGGCACGCTCTCCCAGGTGGTGGTGCTGGGCAGGCCGGTGGGCGACATGCCCTGGGGGGAGTACAGCGGCCGCTTTCGGGCGGAGGCCCTGGATGTGGTGCGGGGCGCCCTGACCCGCCTCCTCGAGCGCTACGAACTGGTCGTGATCGAGGGGGCCGGCTCTCCGGCGGAGGTCAATCTGAAGAGCCATGACCTTGCCAACATGGCCACCGCCCGACTGGCGGGCGCGCCGGTGCTGCTGGTGGCGGACATTGAGCGGGGCGGCGTCTTCGCCTCCGTGACGGGCACGTTGGACCTGCTGGAGCCGGAGGAGCGCGCCCGGGTCAAGGGGGTTCTCATCAACAAGTTCCGGGGCGACGCCGCGCTCTTCGAGGCGGGCGCCCGGTGGCTGGAGGAACGCACGGGTCTGCCGGTCCTGGGGGTGATCCCGTTTCTGCCGGACCTTGGGCTGGATGAGGAGGACTCTCTGGGCCTGCCCCCGGCCCGCAGGGCGGCGCTGGACATCGCCGTGATCAGGATGCCGCATATCTCCAACTTCACCGACTTCGACCCGCTGACGTCCGAGCCCGAAGTGGGGCTGCGCTACGTCGACCGGCCCGAGGCGCTCGACTACCCCGATGCGGTGATTCTGCCGGGCACCAAGAATACTGTGGAGGATCTCCGGTGGCTGTACGCCCGCGGGCTGGCGGGAGCGGTGGACTGGCTGGCGCGGGCCGGCGTCCCCGTCGTGGGGATCTGCGGCGGATACCAGATGCTGGGGCACGAGGTTCGCGACGAGTCGGGGGTGGAGTCCGCGGCAGGCGTGACGCCGGGGCTGGCGCTGCTGCCGGTGGTAACCTCCTTCGAGCCGGAGAAGGAGACCACACGGTCGTCCGGGACTGCCCTGGGGACGCCGGTGGAGGGGTACGAAATCCACATGGGCAAGTCCAGCTACCTCCACGGGGCCGAACCCTTCGCCACTCTGGGGGGCGGGAGGTGGGACGGAGCCATCCAGGGCGAGCTCTGGGGCACTTACCTGCACGGCATCTTTGACAACGGCGCCTTCCGCCGGCGCTGGCTCAACCGGCTGCGGGAGAGGCGCGGCCTGCCGCCGCTTCCCGAGGACGGGCCCGCGATCGAGCCGCGCGAGGCCGCGCTGAACCGGCTTGCCGATCACGTCCGACGCCACCTGGCCATGGACAGGCTGCAGGAAATCCTGGAGGCCACCCCCGGGGAGGCGCACCCATGACGGCCCCGTCATGGTGGGTGGTGCTGGCCGCTTTCGCTATGGACGCGGCCGTGGGCGATCCCCGCTGGCTGCCGCACCCGGTGGTGCTGATGGGGCTTGCCATCAAGAGGCTCGAAGGGTGGCTCCGGCGGAGCCGGCTGCCACTGAGAGTGGGAGGCCTGTTGCTGGCCCTGGCCCTGACCGGCGGCTCCTGGGCGCTGACCTGGGGCCTCATTCGTCTTGCCGCCCTGGTTCATCCCTGGCTCGGGGCCGCCCTCAACGTCTGGCTCTTCAGCACAGCCCTCGCCGCCCGCTCCCTGGCGGAGCACGCCCTGGCCGTCTACTACTCCCTGCAAGCGGGGAACCTTGAGGAATCCCGCCGGCGCCTGAGCTGGATCGTGGGACGGGACACGGAGAACCTGGACCGGCGGGAGATCGTCCGCGCCGCGGTGGAATCCGTGGCCGAGTCCACCTGCGACGGGGTGATCGCCCCGCTCTTTTGGGGGCTGGTCGGCGGGGCGCCGCTGGCCATGGCGTACAAGGCGGCCAACACCCTGGACTCGATGGTGGGGCACAAGGACGACCAGTACCGGGAGTTCGGCTGGGCCTCCGCCCGGCTGGATGACCTGCTGAACCTGGCCCCGGCCCGCCTCAGCGCGCTGCTGCTGGCGGCGGCGGCCTTTTCGCGGCGGGCCCTGGGCACCGCCCTGCGGGATGCCCGCCTCCACCCCAGCCCCAACAGCGGCTGGCCGGAGGCTGCGATGGCGGGGGCCCTGGGCGTTCACCTGGGCGGAACCAACTACTATGACGGGGTGCCGGAGGAGCGCGCGCCGATGGGCGACCCCATCCGGCCCCTGGAGCCCCGGGACATCGTGCGGGCTGTGCGGCTCATGTACGTGGCGGCGGCCGCGGCCGCCGGCATCGGGGCGCTGGCTTTAAGGGGAGTGTGAGAATGCGCCTTGTGCTGTCGTTTCTGACCAGGCTTCCCATGGGCCGGATCGACGTGGACGACTACTTTCGCGCCCTCGGGCGGCGCGCGTCGCTTTTCCCCCTGGCGGGGCTGGTGGTCGGCGGCGTCGCGCTGGCCGCCGATCAGGCGGCAGGCCTTCTTTTCGCCAGGGACATCCGTTCCGCTGCCGCGATCCTGGCTACCATCTGGGTGACGGGCGCGCTTCACCTGGACGGCCTGATGGATACCGCGGACGGAATCGGCTCCGGCCGCAGCCGCGAGCGGATGCTGGAGATCATGCGGGACAGCCGGGTTGGAGCGATGGGGGTGGTGGCGGGGGTGGCCGCGCTCCTGCTCCGCTACGCCCTCTTGACCGGGCTGGCCCCCGAACGGCGCTGGCAGGCGCTGCTCCTGGCGCCGGCCCTCGGGCGCATGTGCATCACGGCGGCGGCGGGGCTGTGGCCTGCCGCCCGGGTGGGCCAGCCCAGCCTGGGCGGGAGCTTCGCCGCCCACGTCGGGCGGTGGCAGGTAGCCGGGGCACTGGCCGTGGGGCTGGGCATCGCCCTCGTCGGCAGCGCCAGGGGGATGGCCGCCTGGTTCCTGGCCCTGACGGCGGCGCTGCTGGCGGCCCGGTTCCTCGCGGCCCGGCTTGGGGGGCTCACCGGCGACACCTACGGCGCGATCAACGAGGTTGCCGAGGCGGCCGCGCTGGCCGTCTTCGCCGCCAACCTGCCCACCTGAAGGGAGGTGCACCCCATGGCAGACCCGGCGCCGATTCACGGCGGAGACGTGCTGGCCGCGGCCGCCCGCTGGGGGCTCGACCCCAGCGAGATCCTGGACTTCAGCGCCAACATCAACCCCTTCGGCCCGCCCCGCGGTGTGACGAAGGCCGCACGGGACGCTCTGCGGAGCGTCGCCCGGTACCCCGAGCCGTTGGCGCGAACGCTTCGAGCGGCCCTCGCACTCCGTCATGGAGTTCCCGAGGAGGCCGTGCTGGTGGGAAGCGGCGCGGCTGAGGTCATCCACCTTCTGGCGAGGCTGGCGGCCGGCCGCCGCGTGGCGGTCCCGGTCCCCGGCTTCGCCGAATACGCCAGGGCCGCCCGGGCGGTGGGCGCCGTGGTGGTGCCCACGCCTGTGGGCGGCGCCTTCGCCACCATCCCGGCCGCCGAGACGGGTGGGGCCGCGCCGGCGGAGCCCACGCCGGCCCTGGAGGCCGGAGATTTGCGCTTCCTTTGCAACCCCCACAACCCGACGGGCCGTCTGCTGCCGCCCGGGGATATTCTCCGGGTCGCGGACGGAACCCCGGCCACCGTGGTGGTCGACGAGGCGTTCATCGACCTGACGGACCCCGGGGAGGACGCGTCCGTCTTGCGGCATGTTATGGAACGGCCCAACCTGGTGGCGGTCCGGTCGCTGACCAAGTTTTTCGCCATGCCCGGGCTCCGGGTGGGGTACGCCGTAGCACGCCCGGATCTGGTCAGCCGGCTGGACGCCGTCAGGGATCCGTGGAGCGTCAGCGCTCCGGCGCAGGCCGCGGCCCTCGCCGCTCTGGCGGATCAGGCATACGCGCGCCGAACGAGGGAATGGGTGCGGCGCGAGCGGTCCTACCTCGCCGGGGAACTGGCTGGACTGCCCGGCTTCGCCATCGAGCCGCCGTCGGCCAACTTCATCCTGGTGCGGGCGCCGGAGCCTGTCTGGTCCATCCAGAACCGCCTTGGCCCGCGGGGCATTCTGGTCCGGGACTGCCGATCCTTCGACGGCCTGACGGAGCGCCACATGCGGGTGGCGGTGCGCTCTCGGGCCGAAAACCGGAGGCTGGCGGAGGCGCTGTCGTCGTCAGGGACGAGGTCGGCGCCATGAGGGAGGACGCCGGCACCATGAGGGAACGCCCCGCCGCCATGAGGGAAGGTCCCTCCGCTATGAGGCTGTTCCTGGTCCGGCACGGGGAGGCGCAGGGCAACCGGGAGGGACGGTACCTCGGCTGGGAGGACCCGCCCCTCACCGCCGCCGGAGAGGCGCAGGCGGCGCGTCTCGCCCGCCGCCTTGAGAAGGTGGGCCTGAGGCTCATCTGCAGCAGCGATCTCCGGCGCGCCAGGGACACTGCCGCCGCGATCGCCGCCCCGCACGGCCTGCCGGTCCGGACTCACCCCGCCCTGCGGGAAGCCCATTTCGGCGAATGGTCCGGGCTGACCTACGACGAGATCAACCGAATCGCCGCCGAGCGGCTGGAGGCCTGGATCGCCGACCCCGAGCGGCAGGCGCCGCCAGGCGGGGAGACCCTGGCGCAGCTCCGTGACCGCGCCGCCACCGCCCTGCCCCGGCAGGACGGCGCCCTGGTGGTCACCCATGGCGGTATCCTTAGGGCTCTGCTGTCTCACTGGACGGGACGGCCTTTTTGGAAAATCACGGCGCCGCCGGCCAGCTTGACGAGCGTGGTGTGGGACGGCGAACGGCTCCTCAAAGTCGAATACCTGGGAGACACCTCGCACGTGGAGGGGGACACAACGTGATCACTCTGCTCCAGAGCCCCGACCTGGTTGGCTTTCGCTTCGACCGGCCGGTGCGCTGCCTCTCCTCTGCGGTGCTCGGGGGCGGCTACACCAGCCCGCTGTCCATCGTCAACCTTCACGTGGACAAGGGCTACAGTGGGATGAATCCAGCGGCCGACATCCAGGCGGCGGCGGAGGGTGCGAAGCTTCCCGGGCCGGTGGTCGGCCTCATGACGGCGGTGAAGCTGGGGCGAGCTGTTTATGCCAGCGAGGGAGGGGTCCATGTTCTGGCCACGGCCGGCGTATCCAACGCCCTGGCCGCCGGCCTGACTCCGCCCTGGGACGCCGGTGTCGGCACCATCAACCTGATCGCCTTCATCGACGGGCGGGCTACGGACGGGGCGCTTGCTGGAGCGGCCATCACCATGACGGAAGCGAAGGTTCGGGCCCTTGCCGGTCAGGGTGTTCGGTGCCCCGAGACCTCGACGCCGGCCACGGGGACCAGCACCGACGCCTTCGCCGTTGCAGCCCTGGAGGCCGGGCCGGACCTTCCCTTCCTGGGCCCCGCCACGAAGGAGGGGTTTGTCCTGGCGAGGCTTGTCTACGACTCTGTGACGCGCAGCCTCCGGCAGGGCCACTGACGCAGGCCGCCGTCTATGCCATGCTGCTGGCTTCCCAGATGCTATATGGACCCTAAGAGGGCAAGGCTTATCACCTTGCCCCCTTTGTCTTCCGGAGCTCTTTACTCGCGCGCGTTCACCGGCAGCATCGGATGGGCGCCGCGGTCAGAGGTCAGGACCACCAGCAGGCTGGCCACCAGGTCGGCCTTTTTTTCCGGCGTCAGTGCCACTACCTGCTTCTCCGCCAGCATGTCCAGGGCCATCTCCACCATGGAGACGGCGCCTTCCACGATCTTCTGCCGCGCGGCGATGATGGCCGAAGCCTGCTGCCGCTGCAGCATGGCGCCCGCAATCTCCGGACTGTACGCCAGGTGGGAGAGCCGGGCCTCGATGACCTCGATGCCGGCCAGCTCCAGGCGTACCTGGAGTTCCTTCCGCAGTGCCACGGCCACCTCATCAGCAGCGCCGCGCAGCGACGGTTCTCCCGGGTGCTGCCCTTCATCATAAGGGTACTGGCTGGCCAGGTGACGGATGGCGGTCTCGGACTGGACCTCGACGAATTCGAGGTAGTTCTCCACGTCAAAGGTCGCCCGGGCGGTGTCCACCACGCGCCAGACCACCACGGCCGCGATCTCAATGGGGTTGCCGTCTGCATCGTTCACCTTGAGCTGCGGACTGGTGAAGTTGTGGACCCGCAGGCTGATCTTCTTCTTGGTCACCAGGGGGTTGGTGAAGTACCAGCCGTCCCGCTTGACGCTGCCCAGGTACCGGCCGAAGAGAACGATCACCTCGGCCCGATTGGGCTGGACGACGAACAGGCCGTTCCAGACGAGCGTCGACAGGGTGAACAGCAGGATGCTCCCGATGAGCCCGGGGACGTTCGGTCTCATCCATTCCTCTGCCGGCAGGCTGTAGATGAACCATACCGCCGACAGAACCTCGACCGCCAGGGTGCCGACAAACCCGATCCATCCCGGGATGGCCCAGGTGGACCTCTCCGCAACGGTCCGGACGTTGCCCGAAAACTTCTCCTCCATGACGAGCCTCCATCTCCTTGATGCATCAGTACGCCGATGCGACCTTGCCATCAGGAGATACGGCGCCCTCCAAAGAAAGGTTAAGCGGGCAACGAGCAGCCGCCCCGGACCCAGTACCCATGCTCTTGACGTTTATAACCGGCCGCCGCCCAGGCCGGTGCCAAAACCGCCCAGGCCGAGGCCACCCGCGCCGAGGCCACCCGCGCCGAGGCCACCGGCCCCGCCAAGGCCACCCAGTCCGCCGCCCAGTCCGAACC
>CALMNP010000257.1 GCA_937868875.1 uncultured Bacillota bacterium
GCCTGGTCGTCCGCGACCCTCAGGTGGCCGGCGTTTGTGATAGGCTGGGCTTCCTGGACGCAGGCCCCTGGGACATGGTGCACCTGGCCCGGGACTGAGCAGTGAGGGCTGAAGGCACCGTGGCGAGGACGCTGTGACACACAAGGCGCCGGGAGCCTGCCGCTCCCGGCGCCTTGCTGCTAGGCCGCCGAGGAATCCCCGATTGCCCGTTATCCCCACGCTTTAACGCCAATCCTCCAGTTCCGCCGGGACCTCATCAGGGCGGGATGTCTCGCCGGCCGGCCCCAGCCTGAACAGGCGCCGGGCGTTGCCGCCGAAGATCAGTTCCATGTCCTCCTGCTTGAAGTTCAGGTGGCGGCAGGCCCGCACCTGGTCCTGCAGATAGCGGTGACTGAAGCCGCGGGAGAACCAGGATGAGTCCGAGCCGAAGACGATGTGTTCCGGCCCCAGAAGCTCGTAGTACTTGCGGAAGGCCGTCTCCAGGTCCATGGGGTAGGGGAGCCAGCGCATCCACTGGTTGGAGCCGGAGGTGTCCACGTAGACGTTGGGCACGGCCCAGGCCAGTTGCAGCAGGTCGTGCATGTAGCTGCAGCCGAAGTGCGGGATGATGAAGGGAATCTCCGGGTAGGCCTTGGCCACGTTGGCGATGACCAGGGGGCTCATGTTGGGGCCGGAGACCACGCCGCCGGCGTGGCCCAGGATGCCGAAGTGGATGAGGAACGGCAGACGGTGCTCGGCGGCGTACTCCCAGAGCGGGATCAGGGAGGGGTCGTCGAAGCTGATGGGCACGCGCGGACCCAGCACCTTGTAGCCCACGAGTCCGTAGTCCTCCACGGCGCGTCGATACTCGTCCAGCACGACGGGCTCCCAGATGGGGTGATGGGCCAGGCCGGTGAAGCGGTCGGGGTGGCGTTTCACCGCTTTCGCCAGGGTCTCATTGCCGCCGCCGGTGACAAATATGACCTTCTCGAGGTCATGTCGGACCGCTTCCTCATACCAGCGGTCGGCCGTCTCCTCCAGGGACTGGGCCCCCCAGGGTTCGCGCTCCGGGAAGTCCCACTCCAGGTCCATGCGGCGGTTGCGCTCTTTGCTGTAGGCGGCGATTTCCGGCTTCGGCCGCTCGCCGCCCGGGGATGCGCCGTAGGGAAAGTGAATGTGGGCGTCAATGATGGTGAGGCCCTGACGCTTCACAGACTGCACCTCCTGTGTACAAGCTCAATTGAAGCCATAAGCAATTTCGTTAAGTATATAACATCCAACCGGGCCGGGGGAGGAGGGAACACAGGTTGAAGTCCAGGCAGCCCCATGGCTGGTCATTTGCTCCGAGAAGCT
>CALMNP010000258.1 GCA_937868875.1 uncultured Bacillota bacterium
CGGCCTATGAGCCCACTGAACCATCCTGACAGCCAGAGACCCGGGGAACCGGGTCGTTTCTTCTTTCCCCGTGTATCGCCCGGTATAATAGGTAGCGGGGAGTCCGACGAGGCTGGAATGGGGGATGTCCATGATGGCGGCGTTCCTGGTTCTGCTGACCCTGTCCTTCTGGCTGGCCCTGGAAGGCATGGCGGAGGCCCACTCGCCCGTGTTCCTGAGCACTGGGCCACAGGGCCCGGTTCGCTTCTGGCGGGAGGTCAGGGACCCGGAGCGGGCGCAGGCGTTTTACGGGCGCCTGTCGGCGGGGCAGGCGGCCGACGTCATACCCATCCAGGCGAACCAGGGGCAGACCATCTACCTCCGCCTGCTGGTGCCCGGCGCTCGGTCCTTGGCGGGGTTTCAGCCCAGCGTGGTGCTGGTGGGTCCGCAACTGGAAGGTGTGGCGCCCTTGGACCTGCCGGTGCCGCTGGGACCAGGGGAGGGGGCCCTGCCCATCCCCGCCATGGATCCGCCGGGAACCAGTTACGAGCCCTTCACCCAGGTGCGCTATCGCGTGCCGGGCATGCTGCAGGGCACCTATCCGGCGACCGGACACTACAAGATGGTCATCTATGACCCGGCCTGCCAGGGCGGCCCCTACACGGCGGCTTTGGGCAGGCGGGAGCGCTTCGGGCTTCTCGACATGCTGACCTTCCCACTGGTCTGGACCCGTGTCCGGGTCTGGCTCTGGAAGTAGGTGACCCCGCATGCTGGGCGTTATTGCGTTGTTTGTGAACCTGGGCAGCTTCTTGCTGGTTTACGGCCTGGCCTTCCTGCTGGCCTGGCTTCTTGGCCCCGTCTTTGGCCTGCCCCCAGCGCTCCACGCGCCCTTCGGCTGGCTCATCCTGAACCTCTACATTGTCGGCGGCCTGTTCGCCACCGGTGATCTGCCGGGCGCCCCCCGGGCCACGGTGAAGCTGACGGCGGTGGCCGTGGCCGTAAGCCTGGCCCTTGGCCTGGTCGTCTCTATCTTCGGCGGTGACTGGAGTGCCTGGCTTTCCGGAGGGTCCCTGCCCTGGGCGGCGGCCCTTCTCGCCGAGGCCCTGGCGCCGCGCCGGCGCGCCTAGAGAACGCCAGGCAAAGACGTAATCAGTAGGGGGTATGATGCTCGATGTCTGGCGTATTCTGGCTCTGGGCCCGATCGCCATTCTGTCCTACCTGGTGTTCGGGTGGGAGGAGCGCTAGCCCGTCCAAATACCTTCCTCTCGTCCGGTCATAACCGAGGCTCCTCCACCGAAGGAATAAGTTGGGACCAATTTGTGCCCGGGCGTCTGTCACAGCCCCCGGGTTGACACGAGGTGGAGGATGAAGCAAGTCAGCCTGCGAGCCTGGGAGGGTACCTGGCTCAGTGCCGTATTCCTGTCAACCAGGCGCATCGACCGGCTCTGGCCCGATCTGGTGCGGGCCTGGAACGAGGAGGGGTTGTTCGATTCGGGTCAGGCCCATGTCTTGAATGTCAGCCCGGAGCGCGTCAGCCACCGGTACCTCATGGAGACGCCAAACATCCCGTTTCTGCCGGAGGTGGCCTGGCAGGACGGCCTGGGTGACCTGGAGGCGGTACTGATGGGTCACGTGGCAACGCGACTGTACCTGCCTACCGGCGCCCCCGACGTGGGAGAGGTCATGGTGGATGTCATCCTGAACCACGACGACACCGTGTCTGTCTACGTCAATGTTCCCTGCGATGAGGTCTGCCGCGGCGAGACCACGACTATCCGCCAGGGGAGGGTGGATCAGTTCCTGGCCGAGGCGGAAAGGTTCTTTGACCCTGAGCTGTTCGATATCGGCACCGTGGGCGAGGAGGTTCAGCTCTATGGTCCGGCCCAGCTGGCTGGGGGCGTGGACCTGGTTACGGACTGGGCCTTCTACGGGGCGGCCCTGGCCGGCCGACTGCGCGCCCAGGCTACAGACGTCAAGTTCCGCGCCAGAGAATGGCGCGACATCCCCGGCGGCGGGCTGTTCGTTCGCTGGGCCGACTGGGACGCCCTGCCCGAGGTCCCTGACGTCTGGAAGGGTGCGGTTCGAACCGCGGTCGCGGAACAGCTTCTCTAGCGCGCCCTCTTGCCTTGGCTTCGAGGCAAGTGAAAGCGGCCCCGCCATGTAACGTGGCGGGGCCGCTCGCTCTTTCCGGGGGGACTGGCGTATACTGGCCATGATGCGGACATTTGGGAGGGAATGGCATGCCGGCTCGCGGCACGCGGCAGGCGGGAACCGCACCCGGCGGATGGGAGAGCGCGTGGCCCCACCTGTGTCTGATGGGCGCTCCCCTTTTCTGGAGCGGCAACATGATCTTCGGCAGAGTACTGGCCGGCGCCGTGCCACCATTCACGCTCAGCCTGATACGCTGGATCGTCGCCACCCTGGTTCTGTTTCTGGCCGTCCGTCTGGCGGAAGGTCGGACCACCTGGCCCGCACGTGCAGCATGGGGCCCCATCGCCGTCATGGCTGCGACCAGCGTCGCCACCTTCACACCGCTGGTCTACATCTCCCTGCACTTCGTCGGCTCGGTGGAGGCTTCGCTCATCCAGTCCTCCACGCCGGTCTTTGCCCTCTTCATCGCCCGCCTGACTGCAGGTGAGCGGCTGACATGGGGGAAGGGGTTGGGCTCGCTGCTCACCATTCTCGGCGTGGCGGTCATCGTCAGTCACGGTGAGCCGGCCCGGCTACTGGCCCTGCACTGGGACCTGGGTGATCTCATCATGCTGCTGGCCGCCCTGCTCTGGGCCGTTTCCACCGTGGCGGCGCGGCACGTGGCGGGACGGGCCACGCCCCTTAGCGCCACCTTTCACTCGGCCTGGCTCGGCCTCCCCATGCTGCTGCCGGCGGCGGCCTGGGAGCTGGCCCGAGGTGCTTCCATTCACCCCACACCGGTGGCATTGGTGGGCGTGGCGTACGTGAGCATCTTCCCCTCCGCCCTGGCGTTCCTGGCCTGGAACTACGGCGTAGCCCGGATAGGCGCGGGGCGCGCGGCAGTCTTCAACAACCTGCTCCCCCTGTTCACGGCCGTCTGGGCGGTGCTCCTGCTGGGCGAGCCGCTCTCCTGGGCGCAGGCGCTCGGAGGGGCTCTCATCCTGGGCGGCGTCAGTCTGGGAGGCACCGTGCGGACGGAGGCAGGTGCCACCCTCGCGCCAGCCCGGCGCCCCGGACCGGGAGCCTTTCTATGGCTCCCGGTTGTAAAAGCGAACCAGCCGGTACAGAATGGACGAGAGACGGACTGAGTCCGAGGAGGAGCCTATCTGCGAATCAACCGCCTACTGGACCAGCCGCCCCCGGCTTTCCACGGTAGGGGGCACGGCCGTCAGCGCCTCCCGGTCGTAACCGATTTCTACATTGCCTGAGGCCGAGACCGTATTGCCGATGACAGCCCCCTCGATTTCGGCGTTGCCCTGGAGCGTAATGGCACCCGTACCGGGGGCCGTAGAGGGGGCATAGACGATGCCCTCAACCTCGGCGTTGCCGCCGATGGTGATGTTGCCGCCGGAGCTGGCCAGAGCCAGGGCCGAGGTGCCGCCGGAGGAGCGCGGCTGGTCGTAGACGATGTGGGTGTTGCCCAGCACGGTGATGT
>CALMNP010000259.1 GCA_937868875.1 uncultured Bacillota bacterium
TCGCGGCGGCGGCCAGGGCGAGGACGGCATCGAGAGCTACAAAGTCTGACGGTTCTCCCGCAAGACAAGGGCCAGGGGTGCTGACAACGCCCCTGGCCCTGGCTATGGGAGCCCAACATCAACACCGCTGCTCAGGACCGCGTCAGGCGCCTAGATTCTTCAGGTCCCTTTGCAGAAACGTCGAGGGGCTGCTCCATCTTCGCGAGGTAGAGCTTGCCGTCCACCCACCGAAAGCCGGAGCGGGTGAACTCAGCCGACTGTTTCCCTCGCTTGGTCTTGAAGCGGGGGTAGGCAGCCCGGCCTGCAAAGAAGTTTTGGAAGGTCCGGTTGACGTGACGGAGGGTCTGCTGGAGGGGAACGGACGAGACCTCGCCTCTAGACCGTGCTGGTGGGCGCCCCCGCCTTCCGGACCTGCCGCACCAGGTGAAAGGCGTAGCCGTAGGTCGCCCAGACGCCGCCCACCACCACCAACAGGAGGGTCAGGTGAAGCGGGCTCGGCGCCTGGCTGAACATGCCGAGATGACGGGCCGGGGGAAGGTCGGGCAGGGAGACGGACTCGACGTCCTGGGAGGGCGCCAGGCCGGTAATTCCCGCGAACTTCGCCGTCACCTGGACCGCCTGGCCCGGATACGCAGGCAGGATGGTGCTGGCTGAACCGGCAAAGTCCGTCTTCTGGGTGTCGACCAGCAGAGCGCCGAAGGTTGTCCTGCGGATGAACTGGATCTCGACGCCCCGTAGCGGCTCGCCCGCAGCGTCGTTGAGCTGGGCGGTGGCCTCCAGATCCTGCTCGCCCCGGGCCTGCGCCTCGGAATCACCGACCGCGTGGGACTGGGGCAGGAGCTTCAGCGCCAGGTGCAACTGCGTGGCGGCCGCGGGTGCGGCTGGGGCGGACTCTGCCGCCAGCGCTCTGCCGCCGAAAGGGAGAGCGAGGGAGATGGCCAGCGCCAGGGCGGCTATCAGGGCGGGACCGCATTGCTGGTACCACGCCGGCCGGCTTTGGAGACGACGATTACGCACCCTGGGCCACCTCCCCGTGGGCCTGGTCCTGCGTCTCCCAGATGGAGACGATGGGGAACAGCTTGGTGAACCCGAGGTAGAGCAGGATGAACCCGGAGAGGGCGGCCAGCGAGATGGAGATCTCCACCCAGGTCGGTTGGTAGACGGCATATCCGGGGGCCACGTTCTGAATGGGCAGGAAGGGGTTGCCCAGGGTGGGCGTGACAATGATGTAGCGCTTGAGCCACATGCCTATGTTGACCATCACCGAGCCGATGACTAGCCCCGGCAGCCTGGTCCATCGGGCCAGGCCCAGCAGCAGGACAGGGGTGAACGTAACCAGCATGGTCACCCAGAAGACGCGGTGGAACTGGCCGAAGAAGAGGGATTGCACCAGGCGTTGTTCCGCTTCCTCGCTGCCGTAGGCCATGGTCAGGTACTCGGCGAAGGTGGTGTAGAGGTAGACCAGTCCGACCGCCAGCAGCAGGTAGCCGAGCTTGCGGAAGTGATCGTGAGTAATGTACCTCTCCAGGTGGTAGAGTTTGCGAAAGATGGCCATGGCCGTGATGATGGCGGCGATGCCGGAGTAGATGGCGCCCAGCACGAAATACGGGGCAAAGATGCTGCTGTGCCATCCCTCGCGCAGGGTCATGGCGAAGATGAAGGAGATCACCGAGTGCACGGAGACGGCCACCGGGATGATGATGACGGCCATGACCGCGATGGCCTTCTCCAGCAGGCGGTGCTGCTCCGGGGTATCCCGCCATCCCAGGGCGAGGGCCTTGTAGATGCGGGCCCGCACCGGGTACCGGTCCCTGAGGTAGGGGTAGGACGCGGCTAGGTCGGGAATCATCGGGACGTAGAGGTAGAACAGGCTGCCACAGAGGTAGGTCGTGACGGAGATCACGTCCCAGAGCAGCGGCGACTGCAGTCGGCCGTGACTCACCAGGTTGAGGATGCGTTCCGGCCGGCCCAGGTCGATGATGACCATGGGTGCACCGATCATCAGAGCGACGCCGGTGATGACCTCGGCCATGCGCGTGATCGGCCGGCGCCACTCGGCGCCGCTGACCCGTAGGATCGCCGAGATCAGGGTGCCAGCGTGGCTTACGCCGATGAAGAACACAAAGTCGATAATGTACAGGCCCCAGGAGTAGTAGGACCGCATCCCGGTGACGCCGAGCCCGTTCCGAAGCTGGGTAATGTAGGCCACGAGGCCCCAGGCCACCACGGCCAGCAGGAATCCGACGAGGAGCTTGGTGCCGGTGCCGGTCTCCACGACCGGGTAGAGCAGGTCGGGCGCTCCCGGTGGCAGGGGGCCACTTGTGGGGGAACGCTTCGCGGCCCCGCGAGGGATGGCCAGGCCGCCAGCCGCGGGCTCAACGCCGCCGGCCGCGGGGTGAACTCCTCCAGCCATGGCTACGCCCCCTTTCCCGCTGCGGTGGGTCTGGATTCCTTCGGGCCCGGGTACTTGCGGCGCCGCGCCGGCAGGTAGAAGACCCGCGGGCGGGTGCCCAGCTCCTCCTGCAGGTTGTAGGCC
>CALMNP010000260.1 GCA_937868875.1 uncultured Bacillota bacterium
GGGCGATCTCCGCCGGAATGATGGCCTGTACCTCGGGGCATTGCTCCAGTCGCTCCAGCAGGGGGACGATGCTGCCCACGATGCTGTGCTCCCGCTTGATCTTGCCGGCTCGGAACTTGTTGACCAAAGTCTCACCTGCCAATCCCCACAATTATAACCCAAGGTCTGCCGCCGTCCTCCCATTTCCACCTCTTGCCAGGGGCGCCTTGTCGTGTTATCCTGCGAGTGAACGCTCACTCGCGAGGTGTCAGACCTTGACCTGGATACGTCGTTATCGTTGGCCCGCCGCCGCCGCGCTGGTGGCGGCCGCCGTCGCCTGGCCGGCCCTGCACGGCCTGGCTCTGCCATCCGCAGCCTCTGCGCCCCTTCGACCCAACGCGGCCGTCAGTACGCCCGCGGCAGCCGTCGCCGGCGGCCCAGCCTACACCCTGGACGAGGCCCTTCGGCAGGCGGAGGAGCATAGTCTGCAGCTTCAACTGGCCAGGGTGCAGGTGGACCGGGCTCAACTGAATTACGAGTACACCCTGGACACAACCCGCAACTGGGGCTCGGACGTGGTCCGGGTCCTGCAGCTGCGCTACAACGTCTCGTCCATCTGGCCCGTCTCACCCGACGACCGCGCCCAGGATACCCTGCGGCATACGGCGGCCATGGGGCTGGATCAGGCGAAGCTCGGGCTGGAGCAGGCGCATCAGGCCGCACGCCTGGCCATTACCAGGGCCTACCTGGAGTGGCAGAAGGCTACCGCCCTGGCCCAGGCCCAGGAAGAAGCCCTGGCCAGGGCCAAAGCCCAGGAGGCCTCGGCCTCCGCCGGAATCCAGGCGGGGACGGCCTCGCGCTACGACCTCCTGGCCGCCCAGGCCCAGGTGGGTGCAATGCAGGCGGCGCTGACCGCCGCCCGGTCGGGGAAGGAGTCGGCCCGCCTGGCCCTGGAGCGGCTGGTCGGTGTCCCCATGGACCCGACGGCTCAGCCTGCCGCCGACCTACCCGGCCCCGAGGCGGCGGCGGCCCTGCCCCAGGCCGACAGCCTGGTGGCTGAGGCCCTCAAGCAGCGGCCGGAAGCCGCCATCGCCCGGCTCAGCCAGGCGATGAAGAAGGAAGACCTGGACCTCCTCACCCATGACTTCGACTCGGGCACCATCATCCTCAGCAACGCGCAGATCGCCGCCCGGGAAGCGGACCTGCAGGTGCAGGCGGCCGAGGCCGATGCGGCCCTTCAGGTGCGACAGGCTTTGTTGGCGGCAGCCAGCGCCGCCGACCGGCTAAAAGCCCTGCAGGGTGCAGAGGACCAGGCCCGGGAGGCCCTGCGCCTGGCCCACCTGCGCTTCGACGCCGGCCTGGCCACCACCACCGAAGTGCTCGGGGCCCAGTCCGCCCTGAGCCAGGCGACTGCCTCGCGCATTCAGGCTGCGGCCGACCTGGCCGGCGCCCTGGCCGACATCCAGCGGGCCGCCGGCCGGCGGTAAGGAGGTGTCAACGTGAGCAAGGCGGATGTCACGCGGGAACGGATCGTGGGGGCCGCCCGGGTGCTCTTTGCGGAGAAGGGGTACGACGGCGCCACCACGGGGGCCATCGCCGGCCGTGCCGGAGTGGCCGAGGGTACCATCTACCGGCACTTCCAGAGCAAGAAGGACCTCTTCATCGCCTGCCTGGAGCCGGCGGTGGAGGAGGGCTTTCAACAAGGAGTGACTGAGCTCGCCAAGGCCGAGGGCCTGCGCGACCTGGTACGCGTGCTGCTGGCCATCAGGCTGCGCATCTTCGAGGAACACATGGATACCTTCAACATCCTCTTCACGGAGGCGCCCTACCACCCCGAGCTGGCCGACATGCTGCTCAACCGGGTTCTGGCGGATCGCGTCGATCGGAACTGGCCTGTCGCGGAGCGCCTGTTCAACTCCCACGAGATGCAGCGTCCGGCCAGCTTCCTCTTCTTTGGTGTGGGCCTGACCGCGGCCATGTGGTTCATTCTGACCTCCCGCGAACGACTGGACGACATGAACAACCGGCTGCCTTCGCCTCTGCGCTTCCACACGCCCATCACCACCGACAGCCTGCTCGAGGAACTCACCGACTTTGTCATGTACGGCCTTGCCGGTAAGGCAGAAGGAGGATCCCACTGATGCCAGCCCGCCGTCTCACGCTTGCTGCAGCCATCGGCCTGACGGCCGTCCTTGTGACCGGCTGCAGCGGTTCGTCTTCCGGCGCCCTGTCCACCTCGGGAACCATCACGGCGACGGAGGTGTCCGTCTCCGCCGAGGTCGCGGGTAAGGTGGTCCAGGTCCTGGTGGAAGAAGGCCGGAAGGTCAAGCAAGGGGAGCCCATAGCCCAACTGGACGCCGCTCCGCTGCAACTGCAGGCGCAGCAGGCCAGAGCCGCTCTGGAGGCGGCCCAGGCCAGGCTGGCGGAGGCCAGGGCGGGGGCGCGGCCGGCACAGCTCCGTCAGGCGGACGCTCAGGCCGCTCAGGCGGCAGCCGCCCTGGCCGGGGCCCAAAAGAACTACGACGCCATCAAGCAGCTCTACGATCAAGGGGCGGCAACGAAGGCTCAGTTCGACGCCGCCACGACCCAGTTACAGACGGCCCGGGCTCAGTCCGATGCGGCCCGGGCCCAGGCCGACCTGGTGCGCCAGGGCGTAACCCAGCAGACCATGGAGCAGTTGCAGGCGGCCGTGAGCCAGGCGCAGGCTGCCGCCGACCTGGCCCAGCTCAATCTGGACCGGGCGACGCTGAAGGCCCCGGTGGACGGCACCGTGGTCCGTCGCCTGGCGGAACCGGGCACCCTGGTGGCCCCTGGGGCGGCCGTGGCCACCATCGCCAACCTGGACGACCTCTGGCTGCGTGTCTACGTGCCCGAGAACCAGCTGAACCTGGTGAAATTGGGGATGCCCGTGGCCGTTTCCGCGGACGCGTACCCCGGCAAGACGTTCAAGGCCGAGGTCTCCTACATCTCGGATACCGCCGAGTTCACGCCGCGCAACGTGCAGACCAAACAGGAGCGCTCCACCACCGTCTACGCGGTCAAGCTGCGTCTGCTGGACGGGCTCGATGGCCAGTTGAAGTCCGGGATGCCTGCCGACGTTACCTTCCAGGCAACGGAGGGTGTCACAAAGTGAATGCCCCGCCCGTCATCGACGTCCAGGGCCTGGTCAAGCGCTACGGTAAGCTCACCGCTGTGGACGGCCTGGACCTCCGGGTCTCCCCCGGCAGTATCTACGGCCTCCTGGGACCCGATGGCGCCGGCAAGACCACCACCCTGCGCTGCCTGGTGGGCAGCATCGGCTTTCAGGGCGGGACCGTGACCGTGGCCGGCCACGACCTGCAGCGGGAGACGGAGCGGGTGCGCGCCCTCATCGGCTATATGCCGCAGCGCTTCGCCCTCTACCCGGACCTGACCCTGGACGAGAACCTGGAGTTCTTCGCCGACCTCTACCAGGTGTCGCGCCAGGATCGGGCCGAGCGCGTTCCCAGGCTGATGGCTTTCACCCGCCTGGCCGGGCACAACCAGAAACTGGCCCGGCAGCTCTCCGGTGGCATGAAGCAAAAGCTGGCGCTCTGCACCGTCCTGGTTCACCGCCCCCGGGTGCTGCTGCTGGATGAACCCAGCACCGGTGTTGACCCGGTCTCCCGCCATGAATTCTGGGATATTCTCCTGGCCTTGAAGCAGGAAGGGGTCGCCATCCTGGTGACGACGCCCTACATGGACGAGGCGGAGAAGTGCGACCGTGTGGGCATGATGGCACGCGGCAGGCTCCTGGTGGAGGGGACTCCGGAAGAGCTGAGAAGGAGCTTCCCCTATAGGGTGCTGGCCGTCACCGCCAGGCCGTTGTTCCAGGCGCGGCAGATCCTGGCCTCGCTGCCCGCGGTGCGGACGGCGGTGCTCCACGGCGACGACGTGCACATCGTGGTGCAAGACCCGGAACAGGCGGCCGGCGAGGTCCGGGCACAACTGGCGCAGCGGGGCGTCGACGTCGAGGACGTGCAGGAGATCGCCGCCGGGCTCGAGGACGTCTTCGTCCACGAACTGGTTTCCCGTGGCCTGGCGACTCCTCGAGGGGCGAAAGGAGGCCTGGCCGGTGGCGGTCATTGAGGTGTCCGGCCTCCGCAAGCGCTTTGGCGACTTCACGGCCGTGGACGGCGTCAGCTTTCAGGTGGAACAGGGCGAAATCTTCGGCTTCATCGGCCCCAACGGCTCCGGCAAGTCCACAACCATCCGCCTCCTGCTGGGGCTCCTGACCCCCACGGAGGGCAAGGGGACGGTCCTGGGCTTCGACACGGCCCGGCAGTCCGAGGAGATTCGCCAGCGCATCGGCTACATGGCTCAGAGATTCAGCCTCTACGACGATCTCACCGCCGGCGAGAACATCCGCTTCTACGCGGGCATCTACGGGCTTGGCGGGAACGAAGCCAAACGGCGCATCGCCGAGGCCCTGGACCTGGTGGGGCTGGAAGGCATCGATGCCCTGCCGGCCCGCACGCTCTCCACCGGCTGGCGGCAGCGGCTGGGCCTGGCCTGCGCCCTGGTGCACAGGCCGCGCCTGCTCTTCCTGGATGAGCCGACGGGCGGCGTCGACCCCGTGGCGAGGCGCGAGTTTTGGGACCTTCTCTACTCGTTGGCCGACTCCGGCGTCACCATCTTCGTCACCACGCACTACATGGATGAGGCCGACCACTGCAACCACCTCTGCCTCATCAACGCCGGGCGCATTGTGGCCTACGGCACCCCCAGCCGGATCAAGGAACAGGCCGGGGCGCGGGACCTGGAGGAGATCTTCGCACGGATGGTGGAGACCGGAGGGATCGAGCGATGAGCTGGGTGCGTCTGCTGGCGGTGGTTCGCAAGGAGTTCATTCAGGTGATCCGTGACAAGGCGACCCTGCGTATTGTCATCGCCATGCCGGTGGTCATGATGTTCATGTTCGGGTACGTCGTCAGTACAGACGTCAAATCCGTGCCCACGGCCGTGGCCTTGATGGACACGGGGCTGCCGGCGCGGGAGATCCTGGAGCGGTTTCAGGAGACCGGTTACTTTAACGTCACACGCTACGTGGGCTCCGCCCAAGAGGTGGGGCGGCTGATCCAGGCGGGTGAAGTCAAGGTGGGCATCGTGGTTCCCGCCGATTACTCGGAGAACGTGAGCAGCGGCGCCAGGGCCCAGATGCAGGTCCTGATCGACGGGTCGGACCCCCTCATCAGCCGCACCGCCGTCAGCACCTCCGAGCTGCTGGGGCAGATCACGGGGCGCGAGATTATGACCGAACGCCTGCGAAACGTCTCGGGCGTCGCTGTCAGCGGTGACCTGCCCGTGGACGTTCGGGCCCGCGTCTGGTACAACCCCAACATGGAGAGCATCAAGTTCAACATGCCGGGCCTCATTGGCGCCATCCTGCAGAACATCACCATTATCCTGATCGCCGGGGCCATGGTGCGCGAGCGCGAGCTGGGTACGATGGAGCAGCTCATCGTGACGCCGGTGAGGTCGGCGGAGCTGATTGTGGGCAAGATGGCCCCCTACGTGGTCATTGCCTCGCTGGATGCGATGATGGTGGTGGTCGTGGGCATGACCCTCTTCGGCATGCAGATTGTGGGCAGCGTAATGGTGCTGGCGCTCTCGGCCTTCATCTTCCTGCTCAGCTCGCTGGGCCTTGGCCTGCTGATCAGCACCGTCTCCCAGAACCAGGTGCAGGCCATGCAGCTGAGCCAGCTGTTCGTCCTTCCCAGCCTGCTGCTGTCCGGTTACATGTTCCCCCGCGAGGTCATGCCCCACGTCCTGCAGGTGGTCAGCCTGGGGCTGCCTCTCACGCACTTTCTGCAGGTCCTGCGCGGCGTCATCCTGAAGGGCATGGGCCTGGACCTGCTCTGGCGGCAGACCGTGGTGCTCTTCGCCTACACGGCGGTGATTCTGGCCCTTGCCGCCTGGCGGCTGCGCAAGCGGCTGGACTAGGAGGGGTTCGGCCACAAGGGCCAGCATGAAAGAGGGCCCGGCGGTTGGCAAACCGCCGGGCCCCTTTGCTTGCTGTTCCTACTCCCGCGCCGTGAGGCGGGGCATCTGTTCCACGGGTATCTGAAGCTCCGCCATCTCCGAGCCGCGGAAGACGGTCAGGGTGACCGTCTCACCTGGCTGGCGCAGCGACATGACGCGGCGAATCTGGCCCACGGTGCTGACCGGACGGCCCTGGCAGCTCAGGATCAGGTCGCCTTCCTCCACGCCGGCTTTGTTGCCCGGACCGGAATCGGCCACGTGGCTCACCAGCAGACCGCGGTCGGAGGGCAGAGAGAACAGGTCGGCCATGACCTTTTCCACCACCTGCTGCTGCCCGGAGAAACCCAGCCAGGGGTGGGTGGCCTCGCCGTAGTCGATGATCTGGTTGGCCACGCGGGCCACCACCTCGCCCTCGACGGCGAGCCCCAGGCCCTGGGACCAGGGGATACCGGCCAGGCCCACAATCTGGCCGTCGAGCCTGGCCAGGGCGCCGCCGACGTTACCGGGGTGAACCGCCGCATCCGTGATCACCAGTCCGTCGACCGGGAATCGCTCCGGCCGGTAGATGGTGCGATCAGCCGCGGACACGACGCCGGTGGTCACGTTGTAATCGCCAAAGGCGTTGCCGACGGCCACGACCACCTGGCCGGGCCGAATCTGGTCAGGCTTGCAGAAGGTGGGCAGATCCACCTGAAGCCGGCGGTCCGTCTTCAGGACCGCCAGGAAATAAAGGGGGTCCAACCCGAGAACGGTGGCGCCGTAGCGCTTGCCGTCCGCGGTGGTCACGGTCACTTCGTCGTCCTTGGCGGCAATCTGAGCCGTGGTGACCACATGGTAGTAGTCCACGACCACGCCTGAGCCCAGGGCCACGCTGTTGTCCGAGGGCGTGACCGCCTGCACGTTGACCACGGCGGGCCGCACGGAGTCCATCGCTGCCATGATTGCTTCCGACCAGGGGTCCACGGCCCTCACCTCATATCGGCCGGATTGCGCCGGTGTTGCTTCCCGGACGAGCCGGTTGTTCTCCTTATTGTACTACATTCCCTTGCCGCAACAACCAAAAACCCCGGCGCTACGTCCGGGGAGAAGATGGGATGGGCAACCCGGGTCCGCCGGCGGACCGCGGCCGAATGGCCACCAGGACGGGGCACCGGTGAAGATCCCCGCCCGGCCCTCGGGTTGCCTATGACCCTATGGTATGCGCCGGCGCTTGCCCGGGTCAATCAACGCGCGGTCAACATTTGGTTAAGGGTCCGAGACACGAAAAGACCTGTCGTCCAAGGGATTTGGCTGCTGCTGACCGCGGCCTTTGAGGTCGTCCCGAGTTCGTGTATCATAAGGGTACATCTGCCAGGGAGGTGCCTCCTACGGAAAAGGCCCCGTCGCTCGAAGCCATCGTCCAGGCCCTCGGGCAGCTTAGTCCCGGGGATTTGCGGGTGGTGGGAGACGCAGTAGCGGCTCTGCACAAGGCGCCCATCGACAGCCACCTGTTCCTGGTGGACTTCTGGGGGATCAAGCTGGAGCGGAACGAGGCTGGAGACTGGGTGGGCACCATGCCCATCACGCCCCAGATTCTCAATCCGCTCCAGATTGTGCATGGCGGCGCCAGCTACACCCTGGCCGACACGGTCATGGGCTGGGCCGTCTGGCAGCAGTACGAGGCGCGCAAGGCCGTGGTGACGGTGGAAATCAAGATGACCTACCTGGCTCCGGGTCGGGGCAAGGAGCTCAGGGCCGAGACCAAGATCCTCCGCGCCGGCGCCACCCTGGCCTATACGGAGTGCCGCATCCAGGACGACCGGGGGCGCCTGGTGGCCGCGGCCACCGGCACCTACTACACCTGGGATCCGTCCGCCGCACTGCCCGACTAGACCGAGTTCCGCCTTGCAGCTGGTCTCACGGGAGGTGCCGCCACGTGAAGCTCTTGCGCAACCGACGTTTTGCGCTGATCTGGCTGGGGCAGTCGGTTTCCTCGTTCGGCGATTGGGTCCGCAACATGGCCATCACCTTTTGGGTGTACGAAATCAGCGGGCATTCCCCCGTAGCCACCTCCGCCGTGATGGTGGCCGAGTATCTGCCGATGCTGCTGCTGGCGCCTGTCGCCGGCGTCTTCGTCGACCGTTGGTCCCGCCGCCGCACCATGTTCTGGACCCAACTGGTGAGCGCCGTCCTCAGCCTGTCCTTCCTGGCGGCCCTCGGCGCACGAAGCCTGCCCCTGGCCCTGGTCATCGCCTTCCTTGGCAGCCTCGTGTCGCAGTTCTACAACCCGGCCCGCGGCGCCATGCTCCCCGTCATCGTGGACAGGGGGGACCTGGTGGGGGCCAACAGCCTGAGTCAGGTCACCGCCAACCTGGCCCTGGTGTTGGGGCCGGTCGTCGGCACCTCCGTCTACTTTTCACTGGGCGCCCCCTGGTCTTTCGCCCTGGATGCCCTGTCCTTCATCCTGTCCGCCGGGGCCACTCTCCTGGCCCGGCTGCCTGAGAACGAGGGCCTGACGGGGACGGGCGGGCTGGCCTCCGTGGCGTCGCAGTGGCGCGAGGGCCTGGCCTACGTGCGTTCCCACCGGACCGTCCGAACGGTCCTCCTGGTGTTCTTCGTGCTCATGCTGGGCGGCGGCGCGGCCAACGTCTGCGACCTCTACCTGGTCACGCGCAACCTGGCCCTGCCGGAATCCCGCCTGTCTCTGGTCATGTCCGTGCAGGGGTTGGCCTCCGTGGCCGCCTCTCTCGGCATGATGACCATGGCCGCCCGGCTGGAAGCGTGGAAGCTGCTGTGGATCGGCGTTGCCGTCCTGGGCGTCGGCGCCGTCAACATCGGCCTGGCGCCGAATCTGACGGCCGTGTTAGTCTGGACTGCCGTCGCCGGCGTGGGCACCGCCCTGGCCTCGGTGGGCCAGAGCACGATCCTGCAGACCAGCATCCCCGTGGAGTTCCGAGGCCGCGTCTTTGGCGTCATGGGTCCCACCATCATGGCCGGCATGCTCACCGGCACGGCGGTGGGCGGGTTCCTGGCGAGGCAGATGGACGTTCGCCCCATCATCTCCGCCACCGGCCTGCTCGCGCTGGTCGCCGCCCTGATGGCCTTCGTCGGACTCAGGGGAGAGCGAACCGAACCGCAGACCACCACGGCAAGCAGTTCATAGAAAGGAAGGGGGAGCCCGCGTGGATTCTGCAGCCATTGCCAGGCTGGCCGACATTCTGGTCAACTATTCGACCGAGGTGAAGAAGGGCGACCGGGTTCTGATCCAGGGCACGGAGTTGGCCCGGCCGCTGATCGAGGAGGTCTACCGGCTGGTGCTCCGCAACGGGGGATACCCCACCGTTCGGCTTGATGTGGACTCGCTGGCTGAGGCTTTCTTTCGAGAAGCGCCGGAAACGCACCTGGACCGCCTTGACCCTATCGTGGACTTTGTCTTCCGGCACTCCGACGTGCTCATCAACATTCGCTCCAGCGAGAACACCCGCAGCCTGACCAGCGTCGACCCGGCACGGCAGCAGCGCTGGCAGCGCACCATGGCCCCGCTGCAGTCCTACATCATGGAAGGCCGTACGCGCTGGTGCGTCACCGCCTTCCCCACCCAGGCCCTGGCCCAGGATGCCGGGATGTCCCTGGAGGAGTACGCCAACTTCGTCTTCGGCGCCACCAACATCGACTGGCCGGCCACCGTCTCCATGATGCAGAAGGTCAAGGCCGTATTCGATTCCGGGCAGCAGGTCCGGCTTGTTGGCACAGATACGGACCTGACCTTTTCCATCCAGGGGCGCCCGGGCATCGTCTCCGACGGCAGGCGCAACATGCCGAGCGGCGAGGTCTTTTACGCACCCCTGGAGAAGACCGTCAACGGGCGGGTCTATTACGAGTACCCCGCCATCCACGACGGCCGGGAGGTCTCCGGCATCCGGCTCACTTTCCGCGACGGCAGGGTGGTGGAGGCCGAGGCTGACACGGGCCGGGAATTCCTACAGGAGATGCTGGACACGGACGACGGAGCCCGCTACCTGGGTGAGTTCGGCATCGGCACCAACTTCGGCATCCAAAAGTTCACCAAGAACATCCTGTTTGATGAGAAGATCGGCGGCACCATCCACCTGGCCCTCGGCCAGGCCTATACGGAGGGCGGCGGCACCAACAAGTCCGCCATCCACTGGGACATGGTGAAGGAGATGCGCCAGGGCGGCGAGGTCTATCTGGACGGCGCGCTTGTGCAGAAGGACGGCCGTTTTCTGTTCCTTTAAAGACATGACGCGGGAGGGGTCACATCCATGGACTCTGCGGCGATTCGCAGGTTGGCGGAAACCCTGGTGGACTACTCAACGGAGGTCAAGAAGGGGCAGCGCGTGCTGATTCAGGGCACCGATCTGGCCAGGCCCCTGGTGGAGGAGATCTACCGGCTGGCGCTGCGCCGGGGCGCCTACCCGACGGCCAACCTCCAGTTCGGCTCGCTCAACCGCATCTTCTTCACGGAGGCGTCGGACGAGCAGCTTGACTACCTGAACCCCATCCAGGACTTCACCACCCGCAACTCGGACGTGCTCATCAACATCCTCTCCAGCGAAAACACCCGCGCCCTGACCGGGGTCGACCCGTCGAGGCAGCAGCGGTTTCAAAGGACCATGTACCCCCTTCAGAAGTACATCATGGAAGGCAATGTCCGCTGGTGCGTCGCTCCCTTTCCGACCCAGGCCCAGGCGCAGGACGCCGGCATGTCCCTGGATGAGTACGCGGACTTCGTCTTCGGCGCCACCCTGATCGACTGGCCGGCGACCGTGGCCATGATGGAAAAGGTCAAGTCCGTCTTTGACGCCGGCGATCAGGTCCGCCTGGTGGGCAAGGAGACCGACCTGACGTTCAGCATCAAGGGCCGCCCGGGCATCGTCGACGACGGCAAGTACAACATGCCGGGGGGCGAGGTCTTTTACGCCCCCCTGGAAAAGACGGTCAACGGCCGGATCCTCTACGAGTACCCGGCGATCTTCGGCGGCCGCGAGGTCTCGGGTATCCGCCTCACCTTCCGCGACGGGAAGGTGGTGGAGGCCACGGCCGAGCGGGGCCAGGACTTCCTCAACAAAATGCTGGACACGGACGCCGGGGCGCGCTACCTGGGTGAGTTCGGCATCGGCACCAACTTCGGCATCCAGAAGTTCACCAAGAACATCCTCTTTGATGAAAAGATCGGCGGCACCGTCCACCTGGCGGTGGGCCGTGCCTACGACGAGGGCGGCGGCACCAACGAGTCCGCCCTGCACTGGGACATGGTCAAGGAGATGCGCGAGGGCGGCGAGATCCACCTGGACGGCAAGCCGGTGCAGAAGGACGGCAAATTCCTGTTCCTGTAGGGGATGGCGCGCCCCCCCGATGTGGCCAGACGCCCCTTGACGGCGCCGGCCTTGCCCTGCTATGATGGCAACCAATAGGCAGAGGAACAAGGCGATGACGGGGCCAGTAGAAAGCGGCTGCGCGTCAAGAGAGCCGGGCGATTGGTGAGAGTCCGGCCGCGACGGTCCTTTTGAAACCCACTCCGGAGCTGCCGGCGACGAACCGGCCGGACCCCCACCGTTACCAGGGGCACGGGTTGCTGCAGCGGCATGGCGGCTGGGCGGACCCGATGGAGTTGGGCTGTGTGCGGGGTTCCCGCACCGGCCAAAGAAGGTGGCACCGCGGAAGAAACCCTTCCGTCCTTCAACAGGACGGAAGGGTTTTTGTTTTTCCGGAGGCGCGGCAAGCGCCGCCGCGAAGGGAGGGCCTGACTGTGCTGCGGGATGTGGTGATCGGGTTTCTGGGCGCCGGCTCCATGGCCGAGGCCCTGCTGCAGGGCTTGATCACGGCGGGCCTCACCACGCCGGAGCGGCTCTGGGTGACCAACCGGTCCAATCGAGACCGCCTGGCCCGCCTGGCGAAGGGGCTTGGCGTACACACGACCTCCGATAAGGCCGAGATCGTGGGGGTGGCGGAGCTGTTGGTGGTGGCCTGCAAGCCCAAGGACGTGCCGGCCCTTTTGGGTGAAGTCGGCGGCCTGACGCGCCCGGGGCAGGTGGTGCTGTCCGTGGCTGCGGGCGTGAGCACGGCGACCCTGGCCGCGGGGCTCCGGGCCGGGGTGCAGGTGGTTCGCGCCATGCCCAACACCTCCAGCCTGGTGCGCCAGTCGGCCACGGCCGTCTCGGCCGGAACTGGCGCCACCGCCGAGGCTCTGGCGCTCTGCCACGAGGTGCTAGAGGCCGTGGGCAAGGTGGTGGAGGTGCCCGAGAGCATGCTGGACGCGGTCACCGGCCTTTCCGGCAGCGGCCCCGCCTATGTCTACGCCATGGTGGAGGCCCTGACGGAGGCGGGGGTGGCGGCCGGACTGCCGGAAGCGGTGGCCGGTGAGCTGGCGGTGCAGACGGTGCTCGGAGCCGCCAGCATGCTGCGCCAGACCGGGGAGGACCCTGCGGTCCTGCGGCAGAGGGTGACCAGCCCCGGCGGCACCACCATGGCCGGTCTGCAGGTCCTGCAGGATCGGGGCTTTCACCAGGCCATTGTGGGGGCCGTAGCCAGGGCGGCCGAACGCTCCAGGGAGCTGGGCGGCGCCCGGCCGTCGCCGGTGGCCCGGTGAGGCCGGGAACGGCACCCTGACACATCATGTGGTCTTGGTCAGCAGCAGGAAGCTGTCGTAGCGATCCTGACTGATGTCACCGCGGGCCACCGCCGCCTTGACGGCACAGCCGGGCTCATGGGAGTGCGTGCAGTCGCGAAAGCGGCAGCTTGCGGCCGCCTCCTCGATTTCGTTGAAAACACCGGACACAGCCTCCTGGTCATCGTCAAAGAGGGCCAGTTCGCGAATTCCAGGCGTATCGGCCAGGTAGCCGCCCCCGGGCAGCGGGTACAGCCGGCTGGAGGTTGTGGTATGGCGGCCCTTGTTGTTCCAGAGGCTGACGCCCGTGGTTCGGGCCTGCCACTCCGGGTACAGGGCGTTGACCAGGCTGCTCTTGCCTACACCCGACTTTCCGGCCAGGACCGAGATGCGGCCGGTCAGCAGTCGGCGCAGCTCGTCCAGGCCACGACCGTCCACAGCGCTGGTCAGCACCACCGGAACGCCGCCAGCCACGAGCGGGTCAATCCATGACTGGATCACCGCCTCTGGCTGGAGGTCGCACTTGTTGACCACGACCAGGCCCTCCATGCCGCCGCGCCGGGCGGTGGCCAGAAAGCGGTAGGCCAGGCGGAGCTGAAAGGCGGGCTGGGCGGCGGCCTGGACGTGCACCATCTGGTCCACGTTGGCGGCCATGACGTGCACCTGACCACGAAAGCTGGTGGGGCGAGACAACTCGGTGCGACGGGGCGCCCGGGCGGTGATGGCGCCGGCGGCGCGATCACTGCCGGCGCCCCCGCCGCCTTCGGGCAGGCGCTCCACCTCAACCCGGTCGCCGACCGCCAGGAAGCTGGATTCACGCAGCTGTTCCTTCTTCAGGCGACCACGCAGAACGCAGGGGAACTCTTCACCGGCGACGTCCACCCAGAAGCGGGGGCCGTCGTTGCGGGTAACGATACCGTATTCGGACAAGCAGACTCCTCCTTGTAATGAAAAAGCCACGGGCGTGCCGCCCGTGGCCGGAGGAGCCATGCCGAATCGAAACGATGCCTCGGGGCTTCCCGGGCAACGTATCAGGCAGTGCGGCTGCTTTCCCCGCGGGCGGCGGTCACCATGCTCAGCACGAAGTAGACCTTGCTGCTCATTAGACGCCACCTCCTGAGGAAAAAGTCGGCACCGCTGGTGCTCATTCTACGCGGGACGGGGAACCGGTGTCAAGGCTAAGGCCACGGTGGGAAGCGTTGCGGGCCGGGGCCTGACGGAGGATTTTCTCAAGCCTCCCGCGAATTACCTTATGTTAGCAGCAGATAGTATGAGCAAGGTGTACTGGGGAGGATTCGGCATGGTAAGAAAGTGGGCTCTCATCCTGGGCGCGTCCAGCGGCATGGGCGAGGCGGTGGGTCTTGAACTGGCGCGCTCCGGTTTTGACATCTTCGGGGTGCATCTCGACCGCAAGTCGACCATGCCTCACGTGGAGGAGGTCATGGGGGCCATCCGCGGCCTGGGCCGCGAGGCCGTGTTCTTCAACGTCAACGCCAATGACCTGGAGGCGCGGGTCCGGGTGCTGGAGGACATGGCCGCCCGGCTGAAGAGTGAGCCGGGCTCGACGGTCGGCGTCTTGCTCCACTCGCTGGCCTTCGGCACCCTGAAGCGCCTCGTCGCCGACGACCCTGCGGACGAAATCACGCCGGCACAGATGGACATGACCCTGGCGGTCATGGCCCACAGCCTGGTCTACTGGACCCAGGACCTGGTGCGTCAAGGGCTGCTGGGCGGGGGCTCCCGCATCTTCGCCATGACCAGCGCCGGTTCGCACCGGGCCATCCCCACCTACGGCGCGGTTGGGGCGGCCAAGGCGGCCCTGGAGGCCCACTGCCGGCAGTTGGCGGTGGAGTTGGCGGAGCGCCGGGTGAGCGTCAACGCCATTCAGGCAGGGGTCACGGACACGCCTGCCCTGCGCAAAATCCCGGTGCACGATCGCCTGATTCAGGAGGCGGAGCGCAACAACCCGTCCCGGCGCCTGACCAGCACCCAGGACGTGGCGGGGGCCATCGCCGCCCTTTGCGACCCGCGCGCCGGCTGGATCACGGGAACGGTCATCCGGGTGGATGGCGGCGAGGACGTCGTGGGCTGAATCCACCTGAGCCCCGTTCCTCGCGCGCCCCGGTCGCTTTCAGGCGGAAACACACGAGAGGCGGGCCTTTCGGCCCGCCTCTCGTGCTATGTTGCTTTCTAGTACCAGCCGAAGCCGTAGGGAGCTGCACCAGCAGGGCCGGCCGGGTACGCCGACGGGACCGTCGCCACCGTCGTCACGGGCACCGCGTATTCGTACACGCGATAGACCGTAGCGTTGGCCGCCGGATACGCTGCCGCGCCGGGGGCAATGGCCAGGTCATTGGCGCCGGCCTGGGCGCCGATGAACGGCGAGTAGGCGGGAATCGGAGCACCGAAGCCACCATAGAGCATGGAGTCGTTCACCTCCTGCAAGTCCTCGAGGACATAGCACGTTGTCTTGCCCTCCTGCCCCACGGTATGCGGGGGGCGTGAGGCTGGTGACATAAGCTCTCGTCCACTCCGGGCGAAACCTGAGACTGCGGGCGCAACCATCTTCGCTCGCCGGCCGTCCTTTGAGCGAGGTGATTTCTCTTGGCACGCGGACGAGTCTTGTCTTCTCTTCTGCTGGCCGCGGCCCTCGTCCTGGCCGGCTGCAGCCGTCCCGCCGCTCCCGCAAAGGGCACATCGCCGTCGCCTGTGTCACCGGTCACCTTTGAACAGGTCTCCCCCGAAACCCTGTCCGGAAACGCCCGTATGTGGGTGGATGGCTACTCCCACAGCCGCGGCGTGTACGGCGCCACCTGGAACGGAAAGACCTACCTGCTGGTCGCCTGGGGGGAAAGGCCCTCCGGGGGCTACGTCGTCCGGGTGGACCGGGTGGAGGATGACGGCCGACACAACTACAACGTCCATGTTTCCCTGAAGGCGCCGGCGCCCGGCGAACCGGTCATTATGATGATGACCTACCCCTTCGCCCTGGTCGCCCTGCCCAAGTTGGACGGTCCGGTGCACCTGGTCTACAGCGGGCCGGATGACCTGGGCCAGTTGCGTCCGGAGAGCAGGGAGGTTCGGCTGGACGAACCCTGGAACGGCGCCGCCGCCGTCAGCCCTCTGGAGATCAGCGGCCAGAGCCTCAGCCTGGAGGGTGAGGTGGAGGTCAGCCTGGAGGACGGGCACAACGTGTTGGGGACGCGCAAGGTTCAAGTCTCCGCCGGGGGCGCCTTCGCGCTGTCTCTTCCTTTTGACCGGCCCACCAGCCCCTTCGGCACGCTGATCTTCACGGCGACTCGGAACGGGAAGCCTGAGCAGGTGCTGATGGTGCCGGTGAAGTTCCAAGAGTGAGCATTCACGGGAATCGGCCGAGGGGAGGGAGCAGCGTCCGCCCGGTCGAATGGTATCCAGGAGGTTGAGGCATCGTGCATCTGCTTTCGCCGTTGCGGCGGAGGGCCCGGGGCCTGAGTGCGGCCCTGGCGCTCCTGATGGTTGCCGGGCTGGTCCTGACGCCGGCAGGTTCCGCCGCCGCGCAGACCACTTCCAGCGTACCTCCGATCCGCATTCTCCTGGACGGGGTGGAGCTTCCCCTGGACAGCGCACCTTTCTTCGAGAACGACCGCACCCTGGTCCCCTTCCGCACCATCTCTGAGGCCCTGGGCGTGGAGGTCAGCTATGACTCCAACCTGGGGAAGGTCTGGGGCCGCGGCATGGGCCACCAGGTCGAACTGACCTGGGGCAGCCGCACCGCCCTGCTGGACGGCTGGAGCGTGGCTCTGGACGCGGCGGCACGGGTTGTGAACAACCGCACCATGATCCCTCTGCGGTTCTTTAGCGAGTCTTTCGGGGCCAAGGTAGACTGGCACCAGGACACGCGCACCATTACCATCGACTCGCCGCCCCGGCGCCTGGAGTCCCTGGGCTTCTACGCCATCCGCTCCTTCGCCGAGAGGGGGTCCGTCGGCCGCTTCGACAAGATGGCCTACGGCTGGGCGCGTCTCACCCGTGACGGACAGGTGGACTTCAGCGGCAGCGAGTACCGCTGGCCGGACCCGGCCGGGGACGTGACCGGTGATTCCCTGCTGGCCGATGCCAGGGCCGCCGGTACGGAGCGGTATCTGATGGTCTGGGCCGTGGATGGCCAGGGTGACCTGACCAACGTCCTGGCCAACGACGGACGGCTGCAGCAGGCGGCGATGGCCATGGCCCAGGCGGCGGCCGACCGCGGCTTTGACGGGCTGGTCCTGGACCTGGAGGGGCTGGGCCTCACCGGCAGCCCCGACGACATCGCCCAGGTGCGCGGCCGTTTCACGCGCCTGGTCACCGCCACGGCGCAGGCCCTGTCGGCCCGGGGCGCCAGGCTGATCGTGGCTGTCCCACCGCCCAATGGCGCCTACAAGGGCTATGACCTGAAGGCCATCGGAGCCATTGCCGACCGGGTGATGCTCATGTCCTACGAGTATACCGACCAGGGGCCGGAGCCGATCGACCTGGTGCAGGCCGGCCTGCAGCAAGCGCTGCAGATCGTGCCCCGCGAGAAGCTGCTGCTGGGCGTGTCCGCCAACAGCGAGACGGCCGCCTCTCTGGTGCCCAAGGTGGGCCTGGCCAAGCGCTACAGCCTGGCCGGCGTGGCCGTGTGGCGCCTCGGCCTGATGGGCGATGCGTTCCTGCAGGCGTTGCAGAACCAGATCATCATGAAATA
>CALMNP010000261.1 GCA_937868875.1 uncultured Bacillota bacterium
CCGGCTGGACCGGCTGCACCTGGTCGCCGGCGGCCGCAACGCCGTCGAGCTGAAGCAGAAGGTGGGCCGCATTCAGCGGGCCCTGGCCGGCAAGAACACGCCGGTCATCTTCGACTACGTCGATTTCGGCATTGGCGTCCTGGTGGGACAGTGGTTCGCCCGCCGGCGCGTTTATAGGGAGCTTGGAATCAGCGCGTAGGAGGCCACCCATGACTCAACCTTCTCCGGCTCCTGACGCTTCCCCAGAGGAGCAGCTTCGCGCCCTCTACCGATTCCTGGGCCATGAGCCTCACGGCGTGACCGAGGTGCGCATCATTGCCACCAAGGACGAGGAGTACCAGGGACGAGGCCACTCCACACAACATCTACGTCGGACTGAACCCACGCGACATCTCTCTATTCGACCGTGCCCCCAATGATATCCGAGCCCTGGACCGTGGCGCCAACGCTGACGACGTCACCGCCGCCATGTTCCTGGGCGTTGACATAGACCCGGTCCGCCCCAAAGGCGAGGCCTCCACGGAAGCGGAACTGCAGGCCGCTCTGGAGGTCAGGGATGCCATTGCCGCCTGGGCCCGGGCCCAGGGATTCCCGCCGGCGCTGCTGGGCATGTCTGGCAACGGCGGTCACCTGGTGTTCGCATTTCCACCCATGCCGCCTCCTGAGGTCGCCGAGCAGCTCCGGGCTTTCACCCAAGAGGTCCGGGAACGGTTCGGCGACCCACGGGTAGCCATTGACTCCACCTTCGACGCGCCCCGTGTCTGGAAAGCCTACGGCACCCTGTCCAAAAAAGGCGAGAACACGGACGAGCGTCCCTGGCGCCGGGCCCGCATCGACGCCCTGAGCCCCGGCCCCAGCCAGGCTTTCCTGGAACACATCATGCACCTGCAGGTGGCCGCTGCCGCGCAGCCCCGCCGCAAGGCCACGGCGAGCCCGGCCACCACAGAACCCGCCGCGAATCAGCCCGGGCTGCAGCAGACCCTGGAACAGTGCCTCTTCATGCAGCACGCCAAGGACCATGCAGCATCGCTCTCGGAGCCTCTCTGGTACGCCATGGTCACAAACCTGGTGCGTTTCGAAGGCGGCCCCGAAGCCGTCCACAAGCTGAGCGAGCCTTACCCTGGTTACTCCCGGCGCGAGACGGACGCCAAGATCCGGCACGCCCAGGAGAGCACGGCCGCACCCCACACCTGTCAGTGGCTGGGTGACTACGGATTCCCCTGCCCAGAGATGGGACGGTGCCCCGCCCGGTCGCCGGCAGGCCTCGGGGCCAAGCTGCACCGCCAGGCCAGGATCAAGGAGGCTGTCGGACAGCTCCTCGTCGACATGGAAGCCGCCTTCAACGAGGGCAAGCCCAACTTCCTCCTGGCCATCGATAAGGCCGAGGTTCTCGCCCCACTGAACGACCTCGACTACCAGAAGGTTCGGGCCAAGATCAAGGCCTTCGCCCCGAAGATCCGCCTCACCGACCTGGACCGGCTGCGCAAAAAGTTCAGGGCGGAGTACCTGGCGACCGTGGCGCCGGAGGATGTGGAGGAAGACGGAGCCCGCCGGCCGCGCATCAAGGAACTGCTCCCCGACGCCCCGGTGCCTGCCCAGCTGGTGCTGCCGGCTGGTTGGGAACTGACAGACACAGCCACTACTGGCTTTCATAATGAGCCAAGTTCCTTCGGAGAGACCGTAATCAAGCGCTTCCTGGCCTGCCCGGCCCCCCTGGCCATCACCCGTCGGCTCAGCAACCTGGACACCCGCCACGAGCAGCTTTCCCTGGTCTTCGCCCGCGACGGCATCTGGCGCGAGGACACCTACGACCGGGAGCTGCTGCTCGACCACAGGAAGCTCACCGGCATCGCCAACTCGGGCATGCCCGTGACGTCACTGAACGCCAAGGACATCGTGCGCTACCTTTCGGAGTTTGAGACGGCCAACATGGGCGACTTGCCTGTCGACGCGGTGGTGTCCACCCTCGGTTGGAAGGAGTACCAGGGCCGCCACTGCTTTGTCCTCGGCGACCGAATCATCGGCGCCCCGACAACAGGTGACGGGGCAGACCCCTGGATCAGGTTCTCCCCGGACAGCGAGGGCGACGCGCAGCAGGCCGGCGCCCTGGAGCATCGCGGCACCCTCGATGGATGGCTGGAGTCCGTCCGCCAGGTCCTGCACCTGCCCCGCGTGATGCTCGCCGTTTACGCCAGCTTCGTACCTCCGCTGCTGCCCATCCTACAGGCCCCCAGCTTTATCATCGACTACTGCGGTCTGACCTCCCAGGGCAAGACCACGGTGGAGGAGGTGGCCGCGAGCGTCTGGGGGCTCCCCTCCAAGGAACGCGGCGGCCTGGTCAAGAGCTGGGACAGCACGAAGGTCTTCGCTGAGCGCTACGCGAGCTTGTTCAACCACCTGCCCATCTTCCTGGACGACTCTCAGACCGCTGACAGCCGCCTGGTCTCCCGGATGCTCTTCATGGTGGCCAACGGTGTAGGCAAGGGCCGCGGCGCCGTGAAGGGTTCCCGGCGGTCCAGCAGCTGGAGCACCGTCGCCTTCTCCACAGGCGAGCACCGGCTCATTGACACCACCGAGGACGAGGGTGCCCGGGCGCGGACGCTGACCCTCTGGGGCAGCCCCTTCGGCAAGGATCAGGGGCAGTTTGTCCGCCAAGTCAAGCACGGCGTCACCAGCCACTATGGCCATGCTGGACCCAAGTTTGTGCAGTACCTGCTCGACCACCAGGCCGAGTGGCCGGCCCTTCAGGAGGCTTACGAAGCCCAGGTACAGCTGCTCAGTCAGAGCCGACCAGGTAACGTCGCCGACCGCCTGGCGCAATACTTCGCCTCCATCCGCGTGGCGGCCGCCATCGTCCATGAGATTCTTGGCCTTGATCCCCAGGGGAGTGAGCACACCGTGCAGGTTTGCTTCGATGATGTGCTGCGTGAGGTGACACGGGGAGACTTCGCCGAGCGGGCCTTGCAACTGATCCTGTCCTGGGCCCGGGCCAACTACGCCGCCTTCGCCGGCGCCGAGCTCAAGAGCGTGGGAGACGACGAGGACATTTCCTTGCCCCAGGGAGGCGGCCGTGTGTCCCTCAGCGGCGTGTGGAGGGAAGGGGGCTACGTGGCCATCTTTCCACACCTGGTGCGCGAGGAGCTGGAGCGACACGGCTTCCGGTATGAATCGGTGCTGCGCGCCTGGGCGGACCGCGGATGGATTCAGAGGTCAGGCGATCAGCTCACCGCAGTCATCAAGTTCAACAAGTCGCCTCAGCGGATGATCGTTCTGAGATGGTCTGTCTTCGCGGAGTCCCCGTGATCGCAAAAGCAGGTTACTGGTTGCAGATGCAGTAGCGGCGCGGAAGTTACTGGTGGTTACAAATCAGGGCGGAAAAGTTACTGGCTCAAGATGCAGCAATGACGCGCAAGGTTACTGGAGTTACTGGTTTTGACCACTTTCCCCTTATAGGCGGAACTTAAAACACGTTCTCTTGCTTGCTGCGTTACTGAGTGAAAAACAGAAACTTGCTGTTTAGCCAGTAACACCAGTAACCCGGCCTACAAACCGCGTCACGTCAATCAAAAATAGGTAACTGGTAGACCAGTAACCACCAGTAACCACCAGTAACCAAGTTCGCTTTCCTAAGGAGTTGATGGCGGTGTCTGATAGGTCCCTGACCGAACTGCTGGCCCCCCTGACCCCGCCTCCGAAGAACCTACCCACCGACACGGACTCGCTCTGGCAGCGGCTCCTGGGACATGCCTGGCG
>CALMNP010000262.1 GCA_937868875.1 uncultured Bacillota bacterium
CAGGTTCGGGAACAAGATGGGCAGGCTCTTCAGTCCCAGCACATGCACTCGCGCGATGCCGCCCCACCCGATGATCCCGATACCCAGCGAAGGCTTCTGGTTGTTGCCGCCGGCTCCCTGGGTGTGCGGGGCCGTGTCCACGCGTTGTCTCAAGGGACCTACCATGTGTAAATCCAACAGCCAGTCCCCTTCCGCCGGTAATGCTGACCTGTACTTGGCGAATTCATGCCCTATTTCCTGCAGGCGCCGGGCGTATGCCCTCGCCCCCGACCTTCGCCTTCAGCACCTCATCCCGCAGTTGGCGCCAGACCTCCATGTAGAGGCGGGAGGCGCGGGGGTCGGCGCGGGTCTCCGTTACGTCGCGGGGACGGGTCAGGGGCACGTCGACGATGGCCTTCAGGCGCCCGGGGTATGCGGTCATGACCAGCAGGCGGTCGCCCAGGTTGATCGCCTCGTCAATGCTGTGGGTGATGAAGACCACCGTCTTCTGGGTGCCTTCCCAGATGCGGAGCAATTCCTGCTGCAGCAGCAGCCGGTTCTGCTCGTCCAGGGAGGCAAAGGGCTCATCCATGAGGAGAATCTCGGGGTCGTCGGCGAAGGCCCGGGCCACGCTCACCCGCTGCTTCATGCCGCCGGAGAGCTGGTGCGGATAGGATGTGGCGAAGCGGCCCAGGCCCGTCATCTCCAGGTAGTGGGCGACGATGGCCTTCTGCCGCTTTCGGTCCACGCCTCGCATGGAAAGGCCGTAGGCCACGTTCTGTTCGACGGTCATCCAGGGGAGGATGGACTGCTCCTGAAAGACCATACGCGAGAGGGGTCGGTCGCCGTCCGCACGGCGGACGTCCACGGCGCCGGTCGTCTGTTTCTCCAGCCCGGCCAGGATGCGCAGGAGGGTGGTCTTGCCGCAGCCGCTGGGGCCGACCAGGCAGACAAACTCGCCATCCGCGATGTCCAAACTGATATCCTGCAGAGCCGTAACCTCGCCCGACGGGCCGGCGAAGGCCTTGGTCACGCCCCGGAGGCGAATCTTGGGCACGGCGTCACAGGGACGTCCACCCGCGATCCGCTCGGCCGCTTCGTCATCCTCCTTGGCATGGGCCATACCGCTGCTCATGACCTCCACGGAACCCACCTCCTCTCCAGGGCCGACAGGGCCGTCATGGACAGGAAGCCCAGCAGCGAGGTCAGGAGCAGCCCGGCGAACATCCGCTCAATGTCGAAGGTGTCGTAGGCCTGCCAGATGAGGTAGCCGACACCCTCCCGAACGCCGATCTGCTCGGCGAAGACGATGAGCAGGTACGCCGTGCCCAAGCCCAGCTTGAGTCCGGCGAAGATGGTTGGCAGGGCGCCGGGGAAGGCGATGGTGCGGTAAAACCGCCAGCCCCGGGCGCCGAAGTTGCGACCCACGTCCAGGTAGATGGGGTCGATGCCCATCACGCCGGCCATGGTGTTCACCAGCACCAGGAAGAAAACGCCGATGCCAATGATGGTCACCCGGGAGCTCTCACCCACGCCCAGCAGGAGAATGATCCATGGGAGCAGAGCGGTCTTGGGGATGGGCAGCGTGGCGGCGACAATAGGCTGCAGAGCAGCCCGCACCGTGGGGATGAGGCCCATCATCAGGCCGACGGCGATTCCCGGGAGGGCGCCGGCGGCGAAGCCCAGCATCACGCGCAGGAAACTCCACCCCATGTGCTGCCACAGCTCGCCGGTCAGGGCCATCTGCCAGACGGTGACCATCACCAGGGAAGGCGGCGCAACGAAGTGGGTGAGGCGCGAGGGAATCCGGGCCAGGACTTCCCAGAGAAGGAGCAGCGCCAGAGGGGAGGCGATGGAGAGTGCCCGTTTGATGTCCTTCACGTCGTCCCTCCTTGGCCCGAGCTCCGGGTAGGTCTAGTACTGGCCCAGCTGCTTCAGAGCGAAGTCCACATATTGATTGTCGACCACGTTCTTCAGATTGATTTCCCCCTTCAGCAGGGCGGCCTTCGCGTAGTAGTCGAGGTCGTACTGCATGCCGGCGATATTCACATAGCCATTGGGGTTGATGCCCGCGGGCCGCATCTTCTTGAGCAGGGCCGCGTCCTTGATGGTCGACACCTGCGTCAGCAGGCCCACTACGTCGTCCAGGCCCTGGCCCTTAATGAAGGCGTTGTTGTACTCCCGGATGGACTTCAGGTAGGCCACCATGAAGCGATGGGCCAGGTCGGGGTTCTTCAGCATCTTCTCACCGAAGGCTACGACGGCTACCTGTTCGTCCGGGGCGTAGTCCACGGGTTCCTTCCAGGCCACCAGAACGCCCTTATCCTCGCCCTGGGTCACGAAGGGCTCGATGATCAGGGCCCCGTCCACGGCCTTGTTGGCCAGGGCTGTGACCATGTCAGGGAAGGAACGGATAACCTGGATGTCCACATCCTTGTCCGTCAGGCCGCCCTTGGCCAGCACGCGAAGCAGGAAGACGTAGTCCATGGAGGCCTCGCCCACCACGGCCAGCTTACGGCCCTTCAGATCTTTGTAATCCTTGATCTGCTCCGCCAGGTCCCGGCGAATGGCCAGCCGGTAGTAGCCTTTGTCCGGGAGGTTGTAGCCCTTGTCGGCCACGACCTTCAGATCGACGCCGCGCAGGATGGCGTTGAAGAAGCCGGCGTCGGAGACGGTCATGCCCACGTCCAACTGGCCCGCCGCAAGCAGGTTGACCAGTTCCTGGCCGGACCGGAAGCTGGTTGGAACGATCTCAATGCCCAGGTCCTTGTAGTAGCCCTTGGCCATGCCGATGAGAACGCCCGAATCGGAGGGGGTGCCCTTCATACCCACGCGCACCTGCACCACCGGGTTCAGGGGTGTCAGGGCGCTGCCGGGCTGGGCGGGCTGCCTGGCAGGGGGCTGCGGTCCAGCCTGCGGGACCGTCTTGGCGCAGCCCAGAAGGGAGACGGCCACAGCCAGCACCAGGAGGGCGGCCAGCGAGGTCCGGAAGTGACGCATTCCGTCAATCTCTCCTTTGTATGTAATACGCCCCTGGCTCTCGCCGGGGCTCTGACCATGTTACGGCCCTGGCCCGTGAAGCGTGCGCCGCTCCGCGCGATTCGGCACAAGAAGAGACGCCGGGGGAATAAGAACCGGCCCCGCCCATGGGGCGAGGCCGGTGTGCAGTCGTCTAATCGGCCGGTTCCGGCGCCTGCCGCCGGCGGTGCCGGACGTGACGGTACCACGACAGGGCGGCGGCCGCGGCGGCGGCCGCCCCGACGGCCCACAAGGCCCAGGTGCCGAGGATCTCCATCAAATTCCCCGCTTCGTCTCCCGCCCACAAGACGGCGAAAGCCCACGGCCAGATGCCGACGAAGGTGAGCGGCAGGAAGCGCCACAGGGGCATCCACACCATGCCGGCGGGGATGGACACCAGGTTGCCGACCCAGAAGGGCCGGCTCCAGGCCACGGCCGGTTCTCCGTAGTGACTGAACCAGACCTGCAATTGATCCAGACGCGCTTCCGTCAGGCCCAGCCGGGGCAGGAAGGAGGGTGACCCAAGCCGGCGAATCACCAAACCCAAGGCGTATGCGCCCAGGGAGCCGCCGGTATATCCCGCCGATGCCATCAGGCTCAGCCACAGCATATCCAAAGGGCCGGGCGACGCCGCACTGCCGATGAGGGCCAGCAGCCAGGTGCCCGGGAAGGGAATGGCCAGCCCTTCGAGAAACCCACAGAGAAACGAGGCAGGCGCCAGGGGGATCAGGAAGGTGCCTCCCTGAGGCAGTGGAAAGCTGAAGTGCATCACGTTATCTCCCAGATTAGTTTCGCTGCTGCAAGTTAGACGGCAGGCAAGGGTCAAACCCTTCGACTGGAAAAGACGAGGGGAAAGGCGGTTCGGTTCCGACCCCGTCATCAACAGGAAAGCCCGAGGTGAAGCCGTCATGGAAGCCGTGTTCATCAGCAAGAGCCTGGAACCCCTGGTGGAGACCCTGCGGTCCCGCGTACCGGGCTGGAGAATCCAGGTCGCCGGTTCGGATGAAGAGGCGGCCCTGCGCTGTCCCGGGGCCGATGCCCTGGTGTGCTGGGGCACCCAGCGTCCTGTCCGGTTCCTGGAGGCAGCGAGCAACCTGAGCTGGGTGCAGTCGCTGTCCGCAGGTGTCGAGGCCTTGGTGGAAGAAGTTCAGCGAGTCCGACTCCTGGGGCGGGCAGTCACCCTGACCAACGCCCGCGGGGCCCACGGCGAACCCATCGCCGAGCACGTTCTGGGCATGATCCTGGCGTTCACGCGCAGGCTCCTTGCGGCGGAGCAGGCGCGGGCCTCTCATGAGTGGGTGCGGCTGTCGCCCGTGGACCTGGCCGGGCAGACCGCGGGTATCGTCGGCTTCGGCAGCATCGGCCAAACCATCGCCGCCAAGCTCCGCCCCCTGGGTGTCCGGATCCTGGCCACCCGGGCGCGGCCTCAACCCCACCCGCTGGCGGAGCAGGTGCTCGGCCCGGACGGACTCGACCTGCTGCTGCGCGAGTCGGACATCCTGGTGGTGGCGGCGCCGGCGACCGAATCGACCCAGGCTCTCATCAGCGCCCCGCAACTGGCCTTGATCAAGCCCGGGGCCCTGCTGGTCAACATCTCGCGGGGAAGCCTGGTGGATGAGGCGGCGCTGGCTTCGGCGCTGCAAAGCGGCCACCTGGGCGGTGCCGCCCTGGACGTCTTTGCCACCGAACCACTGCCGGCGGAGAGCCCCCTCTGGCAGGCGCCCAACCTGCTCATAACTCCCCACGTTGCCGGCATCTCACCCCGCACCATGGAGCGGACCTTTGATATTGTGTCCGAGAACCTGCAGCGATTCGCCTCGGGTAAGTCCCTGCTGAACCAGGTGGACCTGGAGCGGGGGTATTAGCCAGGCCGGCGCCCACACCGGAAATGCTATAAAAGCCAGGGAGGCACTTTGCTTGCCTCCCTGGCTTTGCTTCGAACTGGTGGGCTGCTGGACCTAGACCTTCTTCGACGTGGAGCAGGTGGAGATGCCAAAGAGCCTGTAGAGGCCACAGAAGCCGACGGCTCCGGTGATCAGAAGGATGGCACCGATAATGCCGACGAGCCAGGGCAGGGGCAGCTTGCCTGCGAACGCGGCCCAGAGCAGGACCACGCCCAAGATGCCTCGGATCCAACGGTCCGTCATTCCCACGTTGACCTGCATGAGAGACCCCCCTTGTACCAGGCTTGGTCCGGAGCGGGATGCTCCTTCGCTCCCCCATCATAGCACAGGGGGAAAGGGACCCCACGGTCGCCCTAACCGAAATTGTGGGCCGGGGGAGCCACCTGGCTCAGTTGGGACGCCCGGGGCTGCTCTGGGGGCTTCGGCCCATCCGACACCTCGCGCGCCTGGCTGAGCGGCATCATCCCCGTCGCCACCAGGTTCAGAATGCCGTCCCGGCGCTGCACGGTGGCGCGCAGCAGGAGCAGGGGTTCGGCCCGCACGATGGCCCGCTGGGCCTCATACAGCCCCGGCTTGACGACGACGTTGGCCACGCCGGTTTCGTCCTCCAGCAACAGGAAGATGAACCCCTTGGCGGTGCCCGGCCGCTGACGGGTCACCACCAGGCCCGCCACCCGCACGTCGGCTCCGTCCTCCAGAGACTCCAGATGACGCATGGGCACGATAGGTGGCAGCGGCCTGGCACGACGCCCGCCGGTCCTGGCCTCGCCGGATGCGTGGGCCGCCCGGACCCGGTTCACCGCGTCCAGGGCCCGGTTGGCCGCCTCCAGCTTCGGCCGCAGGAGGCCGATGGGGTGATACCCCGGCGACATCTCCAGCACGGTATAGTCCGCCGCCATCTTCTCCCACGGCTGCATCTCCGGTAGGGCCACCATGTCCTGCTCCGTGGACAGGGGCAGGACCAGTTGCCGGGCCACCACCTTGCCCTGGCGGTGAACGGGGATGTCCAGGTTCAGCAGGCCCAACTGCCAGAGCAGCTCGCGACGGGCCAGCCCGAATCCGTCCAGGGCCCCCACCCGAATGAGGTTCTCCATAGCCTCCGGCCGCAGCCGGACCCGCCGGGCGAAGTCGTCCAGGGAGCAAAAGGAGCCGTTCTGCGTCCGCTCCACTTCCAGGGCCTCCGCCGCCTCCAGGCCCAGGCCGCGTACGTAGACCAGGCCCACCCGCACCTGCCCCTTCTCGACGGAGCAGCGGGCCAGGCTGAGGTTGGCGTCGACGGGCAGCACGGCGATTCCGTGCCGCTGGGCGTCGTGCACCAGGACGTGGGGCGGGTAGAAGCCCATCGGCTGGTTGTTGAGCAGGGCCGTGTAGTACTCCGCCGGGTAGTAGTGGCGGAGCCAGGCGGACTGGAAGGCCAGGACGGCGAAGGCCGCCGAATGGGACTTGGGGAAGCCGAACTCGGAGAAGGCCACCAGCTTGCGGAAAACCTCCGTAGCCGTTTCTTCCGAGACACCCTTTGCCGCCGCGCCGTCGCGGAACTCGTCCCAGAGAGCGGTCATGGCCTCGCGGGAACGCTTGCGGCTCATGGCCCGCCGCAGGTCGTCGGCCTGGCCGGCGGAGAACCCGGCCAGAGCCATGGCCACCTCCATGACCTGGTCCTGAAACAGGACAACGCCCAGGGTCTCCTTCAGGGCCGGTTCCAGCAAGGGGTGGTCATACTCCGGCACGTAGACCTCACCCCTGGCCAGGGCCTCTCTCTCCTCCTGGCGACGCTTCACGTAGGGGTTGACGGCGCCGCCCACGATGGGGCCTGGGCGCACGATGGCGATTTCAATCGCCAGATCCTCCAGGTTCCGGGGCCGGGTCCGGGGCAAAAGCTGCATCTGGGCCCGGCTCTCGATCTGAAAGACGCCGGTGGTGTCCGCCTGGCAGATCTCGTCGTAGACAGCCGGGTCGGTGAAGTCCAGGCGCGACAGGTCCAGGGCGATACCGTGCTGGTCGTAGACGTGTTCCACGCACTCCTCCACCAGCGACAGCATGCCGAGGGAGAGGAAATCCACCTTGATGAATCCCGCATCCTCGCAGGAGTCCTTGTCCCACTGGCAGACGATGCGTCCGTCCATGCGGGCCGGCTCCAGGGGCACCATCTCCAGCAACGGGCGGGAGGAGATGATCATGCCGCCGACGTGCTGGGAGACGTGGCGGGGGAAGCCGCCGATCTCCTTCGCCAGCTCCACCAGCAGGCGCCACAGGGGGGCGTCCTTGCGGTCCTGAAACTCGGGCAGGTGGGCCAGTTCCTCCTCCAAAGAAGAAGCCCGGCCCCCCTCGCTCACCTTGGACAGGCGGTCCAACTCCACCTCCGGCAGGCCAAGGGCCTTGCCCACCTCCCGCACCGCGCTCTTCAGGCGGTAGGTGGGGAAGGTGCAGACCAGCCCGGCGTGGTCCCGCCCGTAGCGCTCGTAGACGCGGAGGATGAGCTGCTCGCGGATGTCCCGGGCGAAGTCGATGTCGATGTCCGGGACGGAGCGCATCTCCTCATTGAGGAAGCGCCCCAGGAAGAGGTTGGCCTTGATGGGGTCGACGTGAGAGAGCCCAATCAGGTAGCAGACCAGGGAGCTGACGGAGCTGCCCCGACCGCGGCCGGGGGGCAGCTTGGCCGCACGCCGCGCTTCACTGGGCCCCCGCACCTCCGCCGCCACCTCCTCGGCCAAACGCAGCAGGTCGCGATAGACCAGGAAGAAGCCCGAGAGGCGGTGGTGCCCGATCAGACGCAGTTCCTCCGCCAGCCGTTCCCGGGCTCTGGCCTGCAGCTCAAGCGGCTCATCCCGGTAGCGCTCGGTCAAAATTCCGCTGGTGATGCGGGCCAGGGCCTCATCCGCCGTCTCCGGCGGGCCGCCCTCGGGCCGGTCGGAGGCGAATTCAGGGAAGCGGTAGCCCAGGTCTCGCGTGAGATCGAAGGCCTGGCAGCGCTGGGCGATAACCCCTGTATTGCGGATGGCCTCGGGCAGGTCACGGAAGAGAGCCTCCATCTCCTCCGGAGCACGGAGGTAGAACTCGCGGTTGCCGCGGCGCTGGGCGTGGCACCCCTCCAGGGTGGTGCGGCAGCGCACGGCCACCAGGGTGTCCTGCAGCCGGGCCCTGTCGGAATGGTGATAGTGCACATTGCCTGTCGCCACGAGGGGCAGCCCGAGCCGCCCGGCCAGGGCGGTCAGGCCGCGGATGCGCCGGGTATCGCCCCGGGTCAGGGTCTGCTGGAGCTCTATATAAAAGCGGTCCGGCCCGAACCACTCGGCCAGCCGCCTGGCCACCGCAGTGGCTTCGGCAATGTTCCCTGCATCCACGAGCCGGGCCAGCTCGCCCCGGCGGCAGCCCGAGAGGCAGATGAGCCCGGCGGCGTGCCTCTCCAGGTGGACGGGGTCGAGGCGGGGATCACCCTTCTCCCGCCCCTCGAAGGCCAGCGTGATCAGACGGCAGAGGTTGGCGTAGCCTTCGGGAGTCTCAGCCAGCAGAGTCAGATGAAAGCCGCCCTCGGGGGTCCGGCCCGGCGAGGCCGACGCCCCCAGAACGCCGCGGCCCAGGGTCAGCTCGGCCCCGGTGATGGGCTGCAGCCCCCAGGCCCTGGCAGTCCGGGCAAACTCCATAGAGCCGTAGAGGCCATCGTGGTCGGTGAGGGCCAGGGCCTGATAACCCAGATCCCTGGCCCGCAGCACCAATTCTTCGGGCAGGGAGGCGCCGTCGAGGAAGGAGAAGGCGGAGTGCGCGTGAAGCTCGACGTACCCGGCCACGTCAGTCCCGCTGCAGGAACCAGGCCCCCGTGACCCGGTCCTGGTAGATGACATGAACCGCCCCCCCATCCGTCAGCGCCTCGTAGTAGTAGCGGCTCAGGGGCTGGCGCCACCACTGGTCCTCGACGCGCCAGTGGT